>JASFUL010000140.1:0-10754 GCA_050050315.1 Gemmatimonadota bacterium | reverse complement strand
TTGATGTTGTCCTGGTCGGTCACGGGACGGACCCCGATCACGCGGCCCGCCTGGTTGGTCTCGAGCACCACGTCGGTGTCGATCCAGAAACCGGAATACGTGCCCACGAGCGCGAGGTGCGGAATCACGCTGGCCGAGGGGGTATCCAGGTAGCCGGAGCCGTACCGGAGCGTCGAAGGCATCTTGGTGGTCTGGGCACCCGCGCTGGTCGCGGTGGCCAGAGCCACCACACCGGCGAGCAGTCCCGAGAGCCACCCGGTCCTACTCCGAACTATTCTCATCGTATGGGTCCTCCGTCCCTTGGGTGGGAAGCAGAAAATCTCGACCGGGCACTGCCCCGTGAGCAGTCGAGGTCATCGAAAAACACTGTGGCGTAAAGAACCGCCCCCTCGCTACCGCGAGAATTATGCCACATTTGGGCCCCCGGGACCAGTGGTCCGGTAACCGTCCAGGGTCGTGATTGTACGCGCCATTCCCGCACTTGTCACGTCCCGGTGGGTCACCGCTCGCAGCCGGGAACGTCCGAATTTGAGCATCAAAATTCTGTGTTTACCCAAGAAATTCAACAACTCCTCGACCGGGAAGTCGGGATCGACGACGTCGACGAGGACGATGTTGGTCTCCGGAGAGGCCGCGCTCAGCCCCTCGATTCGACCGAGCGCCTCGGCGAGTCGGCGGGCTCGCTCGTGGTCCTCCTTGAGTCTCCGGCGGTTGTGCTCGAGCGCGTGGAGGCCCGCGGCCGCCAGCAGGCCCGACTGGCGCATCGCGCCGCCGAGGCGTCGCCGGACCCTCCAGGCCTCCTCCATCAGGTCCTCGGGACCGGCGAGAACCGAGCCCACCGGCGCCCCCAGACCCTTCGACAGCGCCACCATCACGGTGTCGGCGTGGCGCGCCCAGGCCTCGGGCTCCTCTCCCGTCTCGGCGGCCGCGTGCCACAGGCGCGCCCCGTCGAGATGGACCGGCAGGCCGAGGGCGCGGGCGGCCTCGGTCACGGCCGCCATGGACCGGGAGGCCATGATCCGCCCCCCCGAGTGGAGGTGGGTGTTCTCGAGGGTGAGGGCCCGGGACCGCGGGGAGTACGGCGAGTCCGGACGGACCGCGTCGCGCACGTGCTCCGGGGTGAGCATGCCGTCGTCGGTGACGACGGGGAGGAGTTGCACGCCGGAGAGGGCCGCCGCCGCTCCCTCCTCGTAGTTCAGGACGTGGGCACCCGCCTCGCAGACGACCTCCCCACCCCAGCTTCCGAGCACGGCCAGAGCCGTCTGGTTGGCCATGACGCCGCTGGGGAAGAAGAGAGCCCGCTCCTTTCCCATCAGCGCGGCCACCGTCTCTTCGAGCCGACGCGTCGTCGGATCGTCGCCGAGGGCGTCGTCCCCGACCTCGGCCTCCGCGATGGCTCGCCTCATGGCCGGGTCCGGTCGCGTGACGGTGTCGCTCCTCAGGTCGACGAGCTCGGGCTCCCCCGTCGAGCGCGCGGCCGTCACCTACGTCCCCGGTCGGGCCTGGCGACGCGCGCGGCGGCCGTCACCCGTCCAGCTTCCGCTCGACGTCCGAGAGGCGACGCCCGATGGAGATCGCCCACCCGAACACCAGGATCCACGCGATGGCGTAGGCGATGAACATGTGCCAGTAGCCGCGCCCCAGGGACTGGGAGGCGAAGTCGGCGGCCTGGGTTGCGGCGACCGGCACGGCGAGGATCGCCACCAGGGCGACCGTCACGACGAGGGATCGGAACATGATTGGACTCCGGGATCGGTCGGTGTGCACGGCGTCGGTTCGATGGCTCACGAGGTCGGCACGGAGCGCGGTTCCCCCGCGTCCTCCACGGGCCTCAGCGTCATCTGGCGTGTCCGTTCCACGCCGTACCGCAACGCCATGAGGCAGAAGAAGACGAACGTGAACGCGCCCACGCCGGTCAGCAGCGTGGCGAGCATCTTCGGGTCCAGTGTGGGCCCCTCCGGCTTCATCACCACGGGGCCGGGATGGAGCGAGCGGAACCAGACGACGCTGAGGTGGATGAGGGGGATGTCGAGGGCACCCACGATGCCGACGACGGCGGAGAACTTGCGCCCCCGTTCCGGGTTCTCGGTGGCCGCCCGCACCATGAAGTAGCCCACGTAGATGAACCACAGGAGAAGGGTGAGGGTCAGCCGGGGCTCCCAGGTCCACCAGGTCCCCCACGCGATCTTGCCCCAGAGCGGACCCGTGAGGAGGACGATGGTCGTGAAGACCAACCCCCCCTCGGCCGCCGAGACGGCGGCCCAGTCCAGTCGCTCGTCTCCGAGCCAGAGATACACCGCGCCCGTCAGCGCGACGATTCCGAAGGCCATGAACGCGACCCAGGCCGACGGGACGTGGATGTAGAAGATACGCTGCACGACGCCCATGGTGGCCTCGGTCGGGACCCAGAAGAACACCATCCAGTGGAGCGCCAGCACCCCCACCAGTCCCACCAGTCCCGTCACGAGCGCCACACGGCGAGATCCGCTCGACTTCATCACTCCTCCACGACGAATCGGAAGAGGCCCGCGCCCGCCGCCACCGCGAGGAGGGCGAAGGCCGCGAGCATCCGGATGTTCCCGGCGACCTCGGCCACGGGCCGGCCCGCCAGCAGCCGCCCGGTGGCGGAGACCCCGTAGATGACCATGGGCACGAGCAGGGGGAAGAGGAGCACCGGTAGAAGCGTCTCTCCCATGGACGTCCCCCAGGAAACCGCGGCGAACAGCGTGCCCAGGGCGACGAAGCCCAGCACCCCCAGGGCCACGACGAGCACGAGCACGCCCGGGCTGCTCCCGTAGTCGAGGCTGAAGAACAACCCGAAGACCGCGAGGATGAGGAGCGAGACGGCCAGCACGAGCACGAAATTGCCGGCGACCTTGCCCAGGAAGATGGCGTCCCGGGGCGTCGGGCTCATGAGCACCCCGTTGAAGGCGCCGTCCTCCGCCTCGAGCTGGAAGGTGCGGCCCACGCCCAGGAGGCCGCCGAACACGATCGTCATCCAGACGAAGCCCGCGGCCACGTCGTCGGGTCGCACGACGGTCGGGTCGGTGGCGTAGCTCAGCAGGATGCCCACCAGCACGGCGAAGGCGGCCATGGCTCCGATGCGCTCCCGCGTCCGGAGCTCGAGCACCACGTCCTTCCAGAGGATGACACCGACCTGGCGGAGATACGTCACCGGGCATCCTCCACGAGCTCCCGGTATCGGACCTCGAAGCGGGCGGCGTCGCCCAGGCCGCTCCGGGGTCCGTCCATCACCCACCGGCCGTTCACCTGGACGGCGACCCGGTCCGCGAGCTCGAGACCCTGGGCCAGGGCGTGGGTGACGAGCACCACCGTACGGCGTCCGTCCTTCAGCGCTTCCAGCACCCCCCTCAGGACGTCCGCCGCGTACGCGTCGAGCCCCGTGTACGGCTCGTCCAGGAGGACGACGTCGGGATCGTGGAGCAGCGTGCGGGCGAGGGCGAGCCGTTGACGCATGCCCCGGGAGAACGTCCCCACCCGGTCGTCGCGCCGGGCGAGCAGCCCCACCGCGTCCAACCGCGTGGGGATCCGCTCGTCGAGGTCGGCGAGGCCGTACAGGCGGCCGAAGAAGCGGAGGTTCTCGGCGGCGGTCAGGTGGGCGTAGAGATAGCCCTGGTGGGACAGGACGCCGAGGCGCCGGGCGCTGGCCGGATCGCCGGTGCGCAGGGGCTGCCCGCCGATCAGCACGCGGCCCGACGTCGGACGCAGCCCCCCGCCGAGGATGCGGAGCAGGGTGCTCTTGCCCGCACCGTTGGGCCCGAACACGGTCAGGAACTCTCCGGGGCGCAGCGCGAAACCGACACCGTCGACGGCGGTGACCGCACCGAAGTGGCGGACGAGCCGGCGCGCCTCCAGAAGGGGAACGTCGACATCCGTGGCGGTCGGGGCCTCCCCGTCGGCGGTCGCGAGGCTCACGGCGTCGGCGCCCACCGCGTCAGCCGTCCGCGCCGACGTCGACCCGGAGAGCCCCGCCGCAGGCAGAGCAGAAACGGGAGCCGGGGCGGTTCACGTGCCCGCACGTGGCGCACGGGATGCCCTCGCGGAGCTCTTGGCGGGCCCGGGCGACCTCTCGCTCGATCGCCTCCTCGGCGTCGATGTCGCCGTCCGACCCGACGGAGGGGGCGCTCTCCCGCTCCACCTGGTCCAGGGCCGCGAGCGCTTCGGCGGACAGCTCCCGCCGGAGCGCCTGGTAGTCCGCCTCGTCGAGCTTGCCCATGGCGTAGTCGTACTCGACGTCCCGGAGCGCCAGCAGCTTCACGCGCCGTTTCGCCTCGGCGTCGGTCATCTCGTCCTCGCTCCGCTCGAGCGAGGCCTCCTCTCCCGTCAGCAGGGGCTGCAGGATGAAGAGCACGGCCGCCGCGACGAGCAGGACGGCACCCAGCGTGAACGTCACCTTCGAACGACTCCTGTGCTCGGGTGCCCTAGTCGCCCGCCAGGGCGGGCTCCCGGGAACCGGTCGCCGGCTCGGTGTCCGCGCTCCCGGTGGAAGCCGTGCGGATGCGCCGCACCCGGTCGGCCGTCGGCCACAGACCGATGAGGCTCCCGATGGTGAGAACGAACGCGCCCGCCCAGATCCAGCCGACCAGCGGCTTCACGAGGAAGGTGAAGGTCGCCGTCTGGGCGTCGGGATCGGCGCGTCCCACGGCGCCTTCGAGATCCTCGACGTCCGCGAGGATCACGTAGAGGTCCTCGAGGGCGGTGGAGTGGATCCCCACCTCGGTGGACGAGGTCCGCTCGGGGGCGATGTAGGCCCGCTTCTCCGACGTCAGCCGTGTCACCGGCTCGCCGTCCTTCTCCACCGTCAGCAGGGCCGAGGCCGACCAGAGGATGTTGCGGTTGTTGGGTCGGTTGCGGTCGGCGAGGAAGTTGCTCATCCCGTCGTACGTCAGCGTGTACGTGTGTCCGTAGGGCGACTCCACGGTGGCCGACTCACCCGGATCGAGGGTCTGGGTGATCTCCACGTTCCAGGCCGATCCGGCGAACGCCGTGAAGATGAGCACGATGGCCACGTGCACGATGTAGCCGCCCCATCGGCGCCGGTTGCGCCAGACGAGGTGACCGAAGGCCACGGCCCAGTTCTCGCCTTCGATCCGGGCGCGTGCCCGCGTGCCCTTCCAGAACTCCACCACGATGATGGTCATCACGAACGCGCTGATGCCGAACGTGGTGAGGGCCAGCCCGTGCCGCGCGCCCAGGATCCAGAGCAGGGCCGCGACCCCCAGCCCGACCGCCGTCGGCCACAGGAAGTTCTTCCTGAGGTTGCGCTTCGAGGCGCGCCGCCACGCGATCACCGGACCGATCCCGACGAGGGCCAGCAGCACGAGCCCGATCGGGAAGTTCACGCGGTTGAAGAAGGGCGGACCGACCGTGATCTCCTGGCCGGTGATGGCTTCGCTGACCAGCGGGAAGATCGTCCCCCAGAGGACGGCGAAGGCGGCACCCAGCAGGATCAGGTTGTTGAAGAGGAACGCCGACTCCCGCGAAAGGAAGCTCTCGATCTGGTTCTCGCTCTTCAGCTTCGGGAGACGCCACAGGATCAGGACGGCTCCCCCTGCCAGCAGCGAGCCCATGAAGCCGAGGAAGATGAACGCGATCTTCGTGTTCTCGGCGAAGGAGTGGACGCTCTCGATCAGCCCCGACCGCGTGAGGAAGGTCGCGAAGATCGTCATCAGGAAGGTCAGGACCACCAGGCTCATGTTCCAGACCTTCAGCATCCCCCGGTTCTCCTGGATCTGGATGGAGTGGAGGAACGCCGTCGCCGTGAGCCACGGCAGCAGGGACGCGTTCTCCACCGGGTCCCAGAACCAGTAGCCACCCCATCCGAGCTCCTCGTAGGCCCAGCGCATCCCGAAGATGATGCCGTTCGCGAGGAAGAACCACGAGAGGAGGGTCCACGTCCTCGTGATCTCGATCCAGCGGGAATCCAGACGTCCGTTGAGGAGCGCCGCGATCGCGAAGGCGAATGGGACGGTGAAGGCCGTGAACCCGAGGTAGAGCGTCGGCGGGTGGATGGTCATCCAGTAGTTCTGGAGCTGGGGGTTGAGCCCGGCTCCGTCCGCCGGGGTGAAGCCCAGCCGCTGGAAGGGGTTCACGTCGGCGAACAGGAGAACCACGAGGAAGAAGGTGGCGATCCCCAGGAGCACGGCGCTCACGTACGGCATGAACTCCCGGTTCTTGTTCCGGTTCTGCCACACGCAGAGGCTGCTGAAGAACATCATCAGCAGCGCCCAGAAGAGGAGGGAGCCGCGCTGGCCCGCCCAGAGCCCCGCGGCTTTGTAGAAGGTGTCGAGGTTCCGGCTCGAGTAGTTCGCCACGTAGGCGTACTGGTACTGATCGGTCAGGAAGGCGACCGTGATCCCGATCGCCGCCAGGAGCAGTAGTCCGAAGACGGCATAGACGCTGCGCTCGGCCGAGAGCACCAGGTCGCCCCGGTTCCGCTGGCCGCCCACGAAGCCCATGACCATCCCCCAGATGGCCACCGGGAGGGCGGCCCAGAGCGCCAGCTCCCCGAGAAGGATCACGTGCCGGCCCCACCGGACGCGGTCTGCTTCAGCTTCTCCGTGTCGGCCTCGTAGCGGCTACCGCACTTGGTCAGCACCGTGTTCGCGTGGAAGAGCCCGTCCTCGTCGAAGCGGCCCTCGACCACGACCTGCACGTCGTTGCCGTGGAAGGTGTCCGGCAGCGGTCCCTGGTACTCGACGTCGAAGCGGACATCCTCGTTCTCGAGATCATGGATCTCGAAGCGATGCACGAGCTCGCCCTCGCCCTCGTGGTAGCTCCCCTGGACGAGCTTGCCGCTGACCTTCACCCCGACGTCGCGGAAGCTCGGGTCCTGCTCGACCTTCGCGAGGAGCTCGGTCGGCGTCAGGTAGTACACCATCGTCTCGCTCACACCTGTCCACACCAGGTAGGTGACCACGAGGGCGACGCCCACCAGGCCTACCATGAATCGACCGTTCTTCATCGAGAGCACCTCGCCTCTTCTGGCTTCCGTCAGTCACAGTCCACGCCCGTCCCGCCCGGGTCCTACACCCGGACCGGCCCGATCGCCCGTCCAATATAACCGGGGGGTCCCGCGCCCCAAACCACGAATCCGGTGCGAGCCGTGGGGGGTTCTCCCTCGCGCCACGTCGGGACTTGGTAGTGCCTGGACGCCGGGGAGGTTCCGCCCTTCCGGCCCGGAGAGTCCCGCTCTCGGTCGACGCCGGGAAGCGTGTCCCTTCAGGGCCGGCTCTCCAGCGCTTGCTCCACCGCCCAGTCCACCGCCCCTTCGGGGTCGGCGGCGGCCGGCAGGCCGAGCCCGCCGACCGGTGGCGTTCCGAGCGTCACGACGGCCCGCCCGAGCTTCCGGGCCAGGGCGATCTCCGAGAGGGTCCCCCACTCCCCACCGACCGCGACCACGGCCTCTCCGAACCGTACGACCAGCGCGTTCCTGGCCTCGCCCATCCCCGTCGCGAGGGGGAGATCGATCCAGGGGTTCGCCGCTCCCGGGAGGTCCCCCGGGAGCACGCCGACCGTCCGTCCCCCCTCCTCCCGGCAGCCCCCCGCAGCGGCGGCCATGACACCCCCGAGCCCTCCGCACACGAGCACCGCACCCCGCCGTGCCAGCGCCCTCCCCACACGCCGCGCCAGCGCCTCCTCGGCCTCCGAGGCCCGCCCGGTCCCGATGACCGAGATCCGGACCGGAGGCGAGGGCCGGTCTCCCGCCCGGCGCTCTTCGTTTCCCGGGCCCGGTCCCTCCGGAGGAGGGGGTCCCGTCCCCATCGCTAGGCTCCGGCCCGCGCCCAGTGGACCGCGGCTCCGACAGCGCGCCTCCAGCCCTCGAGGAGCTCCCGGCGCTCCCCCTCGGTCATGGCCGGGGAGAAGGTGGTCGCCTCGCCCTGGGACGCCAGGAACTCCCCGGCCGAGCCCCACACGCCGCGGGCCATCCCCGCGAGCCCGGCCGCGCCCAGCGCCGTGGTCTCGATGACCGCGGGCCGACGGACGGGCAGGCCGACGATCCCGGCCTGGAACTCCATGAGCCACCGGTTCGCCGTGGCGCCCCCGTCGACGCGCAGCTCCCGGGCGGCGACCCCCGAGTCGGCCTCCATCGCCCGGAGGACGTCGTGCGTGCTGTACGCCATCGACTCCAGCGCGGCGCGCACGACGTGGGCCCGCGTCGTTCCCCGGGTCAGGCCCACCAGGGTGCCGCGTGCCTCGGGCTCCCAGTGGGGGGCGCCGAGGCCGACGAAGGAGGGCACGAAGTACACCCCGTCGTTGGAGTCCACCGACGCCGCCAGAGCCTCGGACTCCCCCGCGTCGTCCAGCAGACCCAGTCCGTCGCGGAGCCACTGGACGGAGGCGCCCGCGATGAAGATCGCCCCCTCCAGCGCGTACGCCGGCCCACCGTGGGCGTCGCAGGCCACCGTCGTGAGCAGGCCGTGCTCGGACGTCACGGCCTCGGCCCCGGTGTGCAGCAGGAGGAAGGCCCCGGTCCCGTAGGTGTTCTTGGCCAGCCCGGACCTCCAGCAGCCCTGGCCGAAGAGCGCCGCCTGCTGGTCGCCCGCCACCCCGGCCACGGGGATCTCGGCCCCGACGAGCTCGCCGCGGGCCACTCCGAAGTCGCCGCTGCTCGGACGGACCTCGGGCAGCACCCTCCGCGGGACCTCGAGGAGCTCCAGCAGCTCGTCGTCCCAGGCACGGTCCCGGATGTCGTAGAGGAGGGTGCGGGAAGCGTTCGTGGGGTCGGTGGCGTGGACCTGCCCGCCCGTGAGGCGGGCGACGAGCCATGCGTCGATGGTCCCGGCGGCCAGCTCCCCGGCTTCGGCCCGGCGGCGAAGCTCCGGTCGTTCCCGGAACAGCCACGTCAGCTTCGTGCCGCTGAAGTAGGGGTCGAGCACGAGGCCGGTCTTCGCGCGGATCCTGGGCTCCCGCCCGGCCTCCCGGAGCTCGCGACAGATGGGGGCGGTCCGCCGGTCTTGCCAGACGATGGCGCGGTGGACGGGCTCCAGGCTCTCCCGGTCCCACAGGACGATCGTCTCCCGCTGGTTCGTGATCCCCACGGCCTCGAGCGACGTCGTCCCGGCCTCCTCCACCGCCTCCCGCACCACCCGCTTCGTCACGTCCCAGATCTCGGCGGCGTCGTGCTCCACCCAGCCGGGGCGTGGAAAGTGCTGGGTGAACTCCGAGTAGGCCCGGCCCCGCAGCGAGCCGTCCTCCCCGATGACGAGGCAGGTGGAGCCCGTGGTCCCCTGGTCGATCGCCAGAACGCTCTTCATGGGCCGTCCGTCGGGGGGCGGGGGCGGGCCCGGGAGCCTTCGACGGCCCCGAGCCCCGGGAACGCGTACCGGAATCCCGCCTCCTCGAGCAGCCGGAGGAGCCCGTGGACGGAGAGACCGACCACGGTATAGTAGTCGCCCTCCACCCGGCTCACCAACGCGGAGCCGAGGCCCTGGATGCCGTAGGCGCCGGCCTTGTCCATGGGCTCGCCGGTGGCGACGTAGGCCTCGGCGGCGATGCGGTCGAAGCTCCGGAAGCGCACCTCGGCGACGTCCACGCGGGAGAGGATCGCCGACGTCCCGGGCCGCGCGAGAGCCAGGCCCGTCACGACCGAGTGGACCCGTCCCGCGAGCGACAGGAGCGTTTCCACCGCGTCGGCGGCGCTCGCCGGCTTGCCCAGCACACGTCCGTCGCGGACCACCACCGTGTCGGCCGCGAGCACGAGGGCGTCGGGGTGGCGGGCGGCCACGGCGGCCGCCTTCCGGCGAGCGAGGCGCTCCGAGTAGCCCGTCGGGTGCTCCCCCCCGGCGGGAGCCTCCTCCGGGATGGCGGCCGGGTCCACCGTGTGGTCCAGGCCCAGCATGTCCAGGAGGGCGGCCCGGCGGCTGGAAGCCGACGCGAGGACGAGGGGCGGGACCGGGGGTGGGCCGCCTCCGCTCACCGTTCCAGGATCAGCGTCACCGGGCCGTCGTTGACCAGCTCCACGTCCATCATCGCCCCGAACTCGCCGGTTTCCACGGCCCCTGGCGCGCGGTGGGCCAGGAGCTCGACGAAGCGCTCGTAGAGGGGGATCGCGACGTCGGGATCCGCGGCGTGGACGAAGCTGGGGCGGCGCCCCTTCCGGACGTCGCCGTACAGAGTGAACTGGCTCACGACCAGGAGATCTCCACCGACGTCCTCGAGCCCCCGGTTCATCCGCCCCTCCTCGTCGGGGAAGACCCGGAGGCCCACGACCTTCTCGGCCATCCACGCCAGGGCCTCTTCGTCGTCGCCGTCCGTGAAGCCCACCAGGAGCACGTGGCCCGGACCGATCCGGCCGACCACCTCGTCCTCGATCGCGACGCTGGCCCGCGACACGCGCTGGAGGACGACCTTCATTCGACCGTGACGCTCTTGGCCAGGTTTCTGGGCTGGTCCACGTCGCAGCCCCGCAGGACGGCGATGTGGTATGCGAGGAGCTGGAGCGGCACGGTCGTGAGGATCGGCAGGAGGAACGGAACCGTCTGGGGGACCTGGATGATGTGGTCGACCTTGCCCAGCAGCTCCTCGGCTCCGTCGCTCACCACCGCGATGACCTTCCCTTCCCGCGCCTTCACCTCCTCGATGTTGCTGACGACCTTGCCGAAGACCGCGTCCGAGGGAGCGAGCACCACCACGGGCATGTTGTCGTCGATCAGCGCGATCGGTCCATGCTTCATCTCGGCGGCGGGATACCCCTCCGCGTGAATGTAGCTGACCTCCTTGAGCTTCAGCGC
>JASFUL010000139.1:0-10758 GCA_050050315.1 Gemmatimonadota bacterium | reverse complement strand
CGAGCCGGAGCGTGGCCGCGCCGGCGCCCGCCTGATCGAGGGTCACCACGGGCTTCCGATTCGTTCAAGACGCGCGCACCGTGCGACGCTACGTTGGACCCTTCGACCGGCTTCCGACCCGAACCCTTCGACCGACATGCGCATCTCCCCCCCGCTCCTCCTCGTCTGGTTCGCCTTCGCGGGGGCGAGGGCCGTGCCGGCGGGCCGCACCCCCGCGATGGTGGCGGCAACCTCCACGGAGATAGGACGCGTGCCGTCCCCGTCGCGTTTCCTCCAGGCGGGCGACGCCTCGCCCTTCGAGCACCCCGTCCAGACTGCGACCCTGGTCGCCGCGAGTGACCACCTCGCCCTCCACTCGGACCCCTGGATCAACCTCCACCACTTCCTCTACAACTGGGCCCGGGCCGACGAGGGGCTCGGCACGGGGAGGGAGCACGTGCCCGTGCCGGAGCGGGCATCCCTCGGGGAGCTCGGGGAGGAGGAGCGGGCCGCCTGGACGACGGCGGTACGGCTCTACCGGGACTCGGTGGCCGCGCGGAACCGCTTCGCGGACGGGATGTTGGAGCTGAAGGAAGGGCTGGTGCGACTGGGGGGTGACACCGGGGCGTCGCCGCCGGAGGTGATCCCCGGTGTCTCCGGGGCGCTGGCCGTCGCGATGCCCGTGTACCTGGAGCGCTGGTGGCCGGGCCACGACCGGGCCAACCGGGCCTGGGTCTCGAGCGTGGTGGATCGGCTGCGCCGCCACGAGTCGGAGTACGTCTCCCTGACCGAGCGCATCTACGGAGCCCGCTGGCCCGCCGGTCGGCGGCGGGTCGACGTGTCGGCGTACGCCAACTTCGCCGCGGGCTACACCGCCCTGGGACACGTGGTGATCTACTCCACGGATCCGGGCAACCAGGGCCTCTACGCCCTCGAGACGCTCCTCCACGAGATCCAGCACACGCGGGAGATGAGCTCCGTCGTGCGCGGCGAGCTGGCCGAGGCGTTCGAGGCGGTGGGATCCGACGTGCCCCGGAACCTCTGGCACGCCATGATCTTCGCGACGGCGGGCGAGTTCGTGCGCATCGTGGCCGAGGAGGAGGGACTCCCGCCCCACACCCCGTACTGGACCCGCGGGGGCTTCGGTGACCTCGGTGGCTGGGCCGAGGTGGTTCCGGCCGCGAACCGTCGCTGGCTGCCGGTGGTGCGGGGCGAGGCGTCGAGGGGCGATGCGCTGGCCGCGCTGGCTGCCGACCTGGGCGGGGACTGACGACGAGAGACCGCCGTCCGCGTTCGATTGCCCGGTCCGGCGTCCCCCTGCTAGTGTGCCGGATTCCTCTGAGCGGGGGTCCGACCTGGCATGAGCGAAGAACCGGCCAAGAAGCCGACGCGCCGGCGTCCCTGGGTGACCGACCCGGAGATCCGGGCCCGGTATGCCGCTTACTGGCGCCGCAACATCCGGTACGTCGCGGTGCTCCTGGTGGTCTGGTTCGCCGTCTCGTTCGGATTCGGCATCCTTCTCGCCCCGTCCCTCGACGAGCTCACCCTTCCGGGCACCGGCTTTCCCGCGGGCTTCTGGTTCGCCCAGCAGGGCTCCATCTACGTCTTCGTGGTGCTGATCTTCGTCTACGTCCGGCTGATGAACCGCCTGGACCGCGAGTTCGACGTGGACGAGGGGGATGAGGCGTGAACGTCCAGGCCTGGACCTTCACCCTCGTCGCCGCGTCCTTCGCGGTGTACATCGCGGTCGCCATATGGTCCCGCGCGGCCTCGACGAAGGACTTCTACGTGGCCGGCACCGGCGTCTCGCCGCTGGCCAACGGCATGGCCACCGCCGCCGACTGGATGAGCGCGGCCTCCTTCATCTCCATGGCGGGACTCATCTCGTTCATGGGGTACGACGGTTCGGTCTACCTCATGGGGTGGACGGGCGGCTACGTCCTCCTCGCCCTCCTGCTCGCGCCGTACCTCAGGAAGTACGGGGCGTTCACCGTCCCGGACTTCGTGGGCGACCGCTACTACTCCCAGACGGCCCGGGTGGTCGCGGTCGTGTGCGCGATCTTCGTGTCGTTCACGTACGTGGCGGGGCAGATGCGGGGTGTCGGGATCGTCTTCAGCCGCTTCCTCGAGGTCGAGGTGGAGACCGGCGTCTACATCGGGATGGCGATCGTCTTCTTCTACGCCGTCCTGGGCGGGATGAAAGGCATCACCTACACGCAGGTGGCGCAGTACTGCGTCCTGATCTTCGCCTACCTGGTGCCGGCGATCTTCCTGTCGATGCTGATCACCGGCAACCCGGTGCCCCAGCTCGGGCTCGGCGGGGTCGACCAGGCCTCGGGGATGCCTCTGCTGGAGCGCCTGAACGGGCTCCACGAGGAGCTCGGGTTCGCCGCCTACACCTCCGGGAGCCGCTCGACGCTGGACGTCTTCCTGATCACCGCAGCGCTCATGGTGGGCACGGCCGGCCTCCCCCACGTCATCATCCGATTCTACACCGTCCCGCGGGTGCGGGACGCCCGCAGCTCGGTCGGCTGGGCGCTCGTCTTCATCGCGCTCCTCTACACGACCGCTCCCGCCGTGGCCGTGTTCGCTCGGACGAACCTGATCGAGAGTGTCTCCGAGACGCCGTACGACGAGGTGCCCGAGTGGTTCACCAACTGGGAGGCCACCGGCCTGCTGAGCTGGGAGGACGCCAACGGGGACGGACGCATCCAGTTCGTCGGTCCCGGGGCCCCCACGCCCAACGAGCTCACCGTCGACAACGACATCATGGTGTTGGCGAACCCCGAGATCGCGGGCCTCCCCGACTGGGTCGTGGGCCTGGTGGCGGCCGGTGGGCTGGCGGCCGCCCTCTCCACCGCGGCGGGCCTCCTGCTGGTGGTCTCCTCGGCGGTGAGCCACGACCTGCTCAAGCGCGCGCTCCGACCGGACATCACCGACCGGGGCGAGCTGATCGCCGCCCGCATCGCCGCGGGCGCCGCGGTGATCGTGGCCGGCTACCTCGGCGTGAATCCGCCGGGGTTCGTGGCACAGGTGGTCGCCTTCGCATTCGGGCTGGCGGCCTCGTCCTTCTTCCCCGTCATCATCCTGGGCATCTTCTCGAGGCGCACCACCCGGGAAGGCGCCATCCTCGGGATGGTCGTGGGCATCACCTTCACCGCGGCCTACATCGTCTGGTTCAAGCTCATGCACCCCGCGATGAACGCTCCCGAGCACTGGTGGTTCGGGATCAGCCCCGAGGGCATCGGCGCCGTGGGCATGGCGCTGAACTTCCTGGTGACGATGACGGTCTCCCGCTTCACCCCCGAGCCCCCCATGCGGGTGCAGCTCCTCGTGGACCTGGTGCGGGTGCCGAGGGACGCGGGCCAGGCGCACGAGATCAGCGCGTAGCTCCCTCCCGACGGCACCGCGACGCCGGGCAGGTGTGGCCCCTCAGGCGTTCTCCGTCCGGCCGGACGCGAGCACCTCCTCCGCGTCGTCACCCGCCGCCCCGCTCCGGGCGGCCGCTCCCGGCAGCGGGAGGAAGGCCGGCACCCGGTCCCGGTACCGCCGGTACCGGTCTCCGAAGCGCGCCACCAGGTCTCGCTCCTCGAGCTGGACCGCCACCAGGATGTAGCCGGTCGTCGCCCCGGCGAAGAGCAGGTGCCCGACGGTCATCGTCGGGGTCGCCCAGAACGCGATCAGGAAGCCCGTCATGATCGGGTGGCGGATCACGGCGTAGAGCCCGGGGACCCGGAAGCGGTCCTCCGGCCGGGGGAGCTGCTTGAGCTCGCGCCACACCTGGCGGAGCCCGAAGAGGTCGGCGTGTCCGATCATGAACGTCGCCACGAATACCGTGGCCCAGCCGAGCCCGAAGAGGGCCCACAGAACGGCCCGACCGACCCCGCTTTCGACGTCCCAGACGACGGTCGGAAGGGGGCGCCACAGGGCGAACAGGAGGATCAGGACGAGGCTCGAGAAGAGGACGTAGGTGCTGCGCTCGATCGGCGCCGGGACGATCCGCGTCCACCAGCGCTTGAAGCCCCTCCGTGCCATCCCGCTGTGCTGGACGGCGAAGAGCAGGAGGAGGCCGGTGTTCACCAGCAGCCCCTGGGCCAGCGGCGCGGAGCCGGGCCCGTCCACCGTCTTCGGCGCGACGAGGCCTCCGACGAACGCGACGGCGTACACGAACGCGCCGAGGAAGGCCACGTAGGCCACGAGGCCATAGAGAAAGAAGAGCGCCTTGCGCATGGGAGACCTCCGTCACGGAAGGGGGGCCGCCGTCGGGGCTGCTGGCGGGGCCGGGGTCGGGACCGCGGCCGCCAGCCGATCGCCCGGCCGGGCGACGGGAACACCGTGTAATGTGGGTGAAGCCCCGGACAGAATCGTGAGGCGCAGGCCCCAATTCCGGGCGGCGGGGGGCCGAATCGTGGGACCGCGGTCCCACGTCGGGCCGTCGGAGGGCGGTCGTCGTGTTGACGGAGTCGGACGGGCCGGCTGGAAGGCCGGTCAGGGGGAGGTCGCGTCGCGCCCCAGCCCCCGCTCCCGCGCGAGGACGATGGCCCGGGCCCTCCGCTCGACGCCGAGCTTCCGGAAGATCCGGGTGATGTGGTTGCGGACGGTCTTGGGGCTGATGTGGAGCTCCGACGCGATCTGGTCGTTGGAAAGGCCTCGCGCGATGGCCTCCAGGACCTCGGTCTCCCGGTCCGTGAGCTCCGCGAAATGACTCTCCTCCGGGCGCGCGTCCGGGGGGCGGACGCCCAGGAAGTCACGCACCACCTCCAGGAATCTCGGCCAGGCGGGCTCGTCCTCGGTCAGCACGTGATTGCGGCCGTCGAGCGGCACGAACCGCGCGTCCGGCACCAGACTGGCCAGCTCGCGTCCTTCGTCGAAGGGGATCATCGCGTCGTCCCGGGCGTGCACCACGAGGGTCGGCGCGCTCACGTGACGGGCCTGGTCCCGCACGTCGATGTAGTACGACGTCCGCTCGATTCTCAGGGCGTTCTCCGCGCTCGTCGAGACCTCCTGGAGCTCGGCCAGCCAGTCCATCTGGGCGGGGCTCGCCTCGGGCATGAAGAGCGTCGCGAAGACCTGTCGGAAGGCCGGGTTGTTCCGGCCCCAGCCGAGCGCGAGGAGGCTCTCCAGCGTTTCCGCCGTCTGCTTCGCCCGGGGGCTGGGGTCCCGCCTCAGTCGCCCGCGCGCGTACCCGCCGTAGAGGACGAGCGCGCTCACCCGTTCGGGGTGACGGGCCGCGTACGCGACGGCCACGGCTGCGCCCTGGGAGATGCCCAGGAGCGGGAAACGGTCGAGTCCCTCGGCGTCCACCACCGCCTCGAGGTCCTGGATCCACGCTTCGAAGGAGATCTCGTCGACCTCGCGGTCCGACAGGCCGCAGCCGCGCTCGTCGTACCGGACCAGCGTCTGGGCGGCGGACAGCTCGGTCAACCAGTGTCGCCACACCGGGCTGTCCCAGTCGTACTCGAGGTGCGTCAGCCAGTTGGCGGTCTTCACCAGGGGAGGGCCCTGGCCGCTCTTGGCGTACGCGATCCGGACGCCGTCGTCGGCCGTGCAGAGGCGGATCCGCTGGTCCATCGCGGGACGTCGAGGCTGTGGGTGGGTCGGGCGTTCCCGCCCCCGGCCGGGGCGAGGAAGCGGGCAATGGAAAGCTAGGGAGTCGTCGCGTCGGGACGAAAGGCGGGAGGCCGGTCGGGACACCCGATCCGGGACCCGCCCGACCGGGCACGAACGCTCTGTCCCGAAGGGGTCCTGCGCCGGTAGACTGGAGGGGGAGGACGCACCGCTCCAGGCGAGGGGACCGGCAACGGCATGCTGAACCAGAGGACCCGGGGGTTCATCGGCTACTTCTTCTCGGCCAATCCCACCCGGACCACCGCGATGGTGGGTCTCCTGGCCTTCTCGGGACTGTCCGAGGCGGTCGGCGTCGCCACCCTCCTTCCCGTCCTCGAGCTGGGGACGGCCGATCCCTCCGCGGAGCCCTCGGCCTTCACGCAGGTGGTCGGGCGCGCGCTCTCCGTGCTGGGCATCGAGCCGACGCTGGGACCCCTCCTGATCCTGATCACCGTGGCCATGGCGTTGAAGGGCCTCTTCCGGTGGCTCGCCATGCGGGAGGTCGGTTTCGTGGTGGCCCGGGTCGCCATGGACATGCGCCTACGCCTGCTCCGGGCCCTGATGAAGGCCGAGTGGCGCTACTTCACGAGGAGCCGCTCGGGCTTCTTCTCCAACTCGATCAGCTACGAGGCCCACCTGGCCGCCAACGCCTACCGCGAGGCGTGCGCGGCGCTGGCCGCGGTCTTCCAGGTGGCCGTCTACGCCATCGCCGTGGTGCTGGTGTCGTGGAAGGTGGCGGTGGCCGCCCTGGTGGTCGGCTCGACGGTCATGTTCGTCCTGCGGCGTTTCGTGGAGGCGAGTCGGCAGGCCGGCGAGGAGCAGAGGTCGTTGATGCGATCGTTGGTGGCACGCCTCACCGACGCCCTGCCGGGGCTCAAGCCCCTCAAGGCGATGGCCCGCGAGCGCTACGTCGTGCCTCTGCTCGAGTCGGAGACCCAGGGATTCTACCGGGCTCAGCAGAAGCAGGTGCTCGCGTCCGAGTCCCTCCTGTCCTTCCAGGAGCCCGTCCTGGTGGCGGCCCTCGCGTTGGGGCTCTACGGCGTGCTGACGTTCACGCCGACCCCGTTCTCCATCGTGCTGGTGTTGAGCTTCCTCTTCTATCGCCTCGTGACCAGCCTCAACAACGTCCAGCTCCGGTACAACATCATGGTCGCCGGCGAGAGCGCGTTCTGGTCGATGATGGAGAACGTGCAGAACGCGGAAGACGCCATGGAAGTCCACTCCGGCACGATCGAGGCACCGAGGCTCGAGCGATCGATCCGCCTCGAAGGGGTCCACTTCTCCTACGACGAGGAGCCGGTCCTCCGTGGTGTCTCCCTGGAGGTCCCGGCGGGGAGCTTCGTGGCCATCAGCGGGCGCTCCGGGTCCGGGAAGACGACGCTGGCGGACCTCATCATCGGGCTCCTGCGGCCCTCGTCGGGGCGTATCCTGGTGGACGGCGTGGACCTGGCCGAGGTCGACCCGGCGTCGTGGCGATCCCGGATCGGCTACGTCCCGCAGGACCTCCTCCTCTTCCACGACAGCATCGAGCGGAACGTGACGCTGGGGAACGACCGCATCTCCCGCGAGAAGGTGGAGTGGGCCCTCGAGGCGGCCGGCGCCCGGGAGTTCGTCGAGTCGCTCCCCGGGGGGGTCGAGGGGGTCGTGGGGGAGCGGGGAGGCATGCTCTCGGGAGGACAGCGCCAGCGGATCGCCATCGCCCGCGCGCTGGTGGAGGACCCGAAGCTCCTGGTGCTGGACGAGGCCACGACGGCGCTGGATCCCGAGACCGAAGCGGCGATCTGCGACATCCTGGTGGGCCTCAAGGGTCACGTCACCATCCTGGCCATCTCGCATCAGCCGGCGCTCCGGAGCGTGGCCGACGTCATCTTCGAGGTCGAGCACGGAGGGGTGGAGACGAAGAAGGCCGCGACCGGGTCGGTCACGTCCGCCTGATCCCCGTCATCTCCTGGTAGATGCGCTCGTAGGCCGCGACGTGGCGCTCGAAGCCGAAGGCGCCTACGGCTCGCTCCCGGGCCCTCCTCCCCATCGCGCGCAGCCGGACCGGGTCCGCGAGGAGCGTCCGGACGGCCTCGGCGAGGGCGGCCGGGTCGTCCTTCTCCACGAGGAGACCGGTGGTCCCGTCCTCCACGACCTCCGCCAGACCTCCGACACGGGAGGCCACCACGGGTCTCCCCATCTGGTGGGCCTGCAGGGCCACCAGGCCGAAGCCTTCCCGCCAGCGGGACGGCACCAGGACGAGAGTGGAGCGCGCGACCAGGGACGGCACCCCCTCGGGCTGGACCCAGCCGCTGAAGGTCACCCGCTCCGCCACGCCCAGGGCCGAGGCCCGGGCCCGCAGGGCGCCCGACGCCGGTCCCTCTCCCGCGACCGTCATGTGGAGGTCGGGGTGCCCCGGCGCCAGGCGGTCCAGGGCGTCCAGCGCCAGGTCGAAGCCCTTCTCGGGGGCGAGCCGCCCGAGGCAGAGGAGACGGGGTGGCTCGAGGGGCGGCGGGGTGGGCGCCAGGGGCGGGAGCTTCAACCCGTTGTAGATCACCTCGCAGGTGTCCGCCAGCGCCGGTACCAGGTCGACGAGGCCGTCCCGCAGCGCCCGCGAGATCGTGGTGACCCGATCGGCCGAACGAACGGCGCGACCCAGCACCGTGTCGGGCCCCGCGGATGCCTGCGTCATCGCCACCCGGGTCGTCAACAGGAACGGTGGCGGATCGTCCCCCGTGGTCCGGAGATGGAAGAAGACCGACGGATCGGTCAGGTTCACGTGCACGAGGTGCGGCCGGAACGACCGCTTGAGCGCCTCCACCCGTTTGAGGGTCTCGAGCAGGAGCCCGGGATCGCCTTCGGTGAGAGCTTCCCGGAAGGGGAATCGGTGCACCGGGATCCCGTCCCATTCGCTCCGCTCGGGCAGATCGGTGAAGTCGCGGGAGGCCATCACGGCGAAGTCGAAGCCCCGGTCCCGCAGGGCGGGCAGGAGCTGTCCGGCCAGCACCTGGACGCCGCCGATGGACGGCAGGAAGTCCTGGACCCAGTAGAGGACCCTCGGGCGCTCGCCACCCCGGCCGGTCACGGCGGGTCGCCGTGGTCGCGACGGCGGTCGAGCGACCGCTTGATCATGGCCAGGAACTCTTCGCGGCTCTCCGCCTCGCGACGGCGCGTCAGGTTGGACGGGTGCATACGATGGTACACGAGGGTATCGGGCAGGACCTCCATCTCGAGACCCTCCTCCCGAGCCCGCACGAACCAGTCGGTGGCGTCGGTGAACCAGAGGCCGGCACCGAAGTCGCCGAGCCGGTCGAACGCCCTCTTCCGCGCCAGGAGCGTGGTCGTGGCGAAGCCCGGGACCGGCTGGGACCGGCGATGCCCCCGGAACCGCTCCTCCTCGTCGGCCATGTCGTCGGGCCAGAACATCTGGACGTGCGTGATGCAGTAGTCCAGCTCCGGCCGCGCGCCGAGGCGGGCCATCTGACGCTCCAGCTTCTCGGGGTGCCACAGATCGTCGGCGTCGAGGAAGGCGACGAACGAGGCGCGGGCCGCCTTCAGGCCCCGGTTCCGGGTGGCCGCCGGACCCGCCGTCTCCTGCGTCAGCAGGCGGACCGGGTCGCCGAAGGAGCGTACGACGTCGCACGTCCCGTCGGTCGAGCCGTCGTCCACCACGATCACCTCGAGGGGGCGCCAGGTCTGGTCGAGGATGCTCTCCAGCGCCTCGGCCACGTATCCCTCGGAGTCGAACGACGGGACGACGCAGCTGATCAGCGGCCGGTCCACGAGCGTATCCACCCCAGGATGCGCCACTTGAGCCTCTCGGTGGCGAAGGTGAGGGGGCGCAGGAGGTAGATGAAGGGCACGACGGCCGGGGCGGGGTTCCCGTACGCCCAGTCCACGTAGGGCCTCGACGGGAAGAGCTGCCACCGCCAGAGGCTCAGCCGGTCGACCCACCCGGGTCGCTCGAGGGCCCGCAGCCGTGGGTGCCGGCCGCGACGGCTGCGGGCGCCGTACAGGGCCACGTCGCGCCTCAGCTTTCCCGCGTCCGCGGCGAGACGCGCGGCGTGCTCCAGCGCCTCGCCCGGAACGGGCGCGTCGATCTTCTCCGCCAGGTAGCGGAGCATGACCCAGACCGGGAGCTCCAGGCGGCTCTCGCTCACGGCCCCGGCGAACGCGTCCCAGTCGACGGCGTCGGAGGAGCGGAGGATCATCCAGGCGTCCGTGACCCAGAGGAGGGTCGACCGGCTCGGGCAGTACGAGGCGTGGCCGAGGGCGTGGAGGAGGTCGTCGGCGGGCGAGAGGGCCGGGACGCGGCCCAGGGGGCCGGCCTCCACCTCTCGTGCGCGCGCCCGCAGGGCCCCGAGGTCCGATCGGTAGAACGGGTGTCGGAAGAGGCGCGTGAGAAGGAGGACCGGCGTGTCCGACGGATGGCGGAGCTCGAAGCCCCTCCCTTCCGGAAGGGTGCGCCGGGGCGTCATCGTCCCCCCCTCGACGAGCGCGTTCCGCGCCCGCCCCAGCTCCCGTTCCGGCACGAGCACGTCGATGTCGTGGGCGTGTCGCAGGCAGGCGGTGGGATAGACCGTCTCGGCGAGGGCCGTCCCCTTCAGGAGGAAGAACGGCACCCGTGCCGCCCGGAGGGCGTCCAGCGCCCCCCGGGCGATCCCCCGGAAGGCCTCGAGGCGGAGCTCCTCCCTGAGCCAGGCCGTCCTGAGGATCGTGAGGAGGCCCGGGTCGGCCGGGAGCTCGTTCTCCCGCACGCTCGCCAGCAGGAGCGGCGAGAGGCGCTTGCGTCCGCCCGTGTCCGTGCGGAAGAGGGAGGGAAGGTCGCCGACGCTGGAGGCGAAGGCCCGCCACGCCTCGTGGGCCGCCGGCCCGCGGTGGAGGACGCTCCGCAGGAGCCAGGTCTCCTCACGGCCCGGGAGGATGCGACTCAGCGCCCAGGCCAGCGACGGGCCGAGCGGGTCGCGGGCCGCGCCGGTCTCCCGGGGCACCGTGGTGGAGGTCACGACTCTCCCCCTCCTACTCTGGCCCCTTTTTGGCCCTTCGCCGACGATCCAGCGACGCCTTCATGCTCCGGAGCAGGGTATCGCGGCTCGCCAGGTCGTCCCGCGTCAGGTTTCCCGCGTGCAGCCGGCGCTTGGCGACGAGCCGGGGCACCGTCTCCTCGACCGCGCCCGCGTCCCGGGCCCGGAG
>JASFUL010000138.1:0-10815 GCA_050050315.1 Gemmatimonadota bacterium | reverse complement strand
CAGGCTTCGTTCTCGACCAGGTCCAGCCAGCCCATGCCCTGTACGCCACCGGCCGACTTCAGCTGGAACGCCGCGTTGCGGTTGGCCTGGAGCTCTCCGGAGTCGGAGAAATTCGCGATCAAGCCCTCATTGAACGCCCCGCCCAGTCCCTTGAGTCCGCCCGCTTTCCCCCCCACGGTCGAAAGGCCGCTACCCAGCTGCCCGAGACTCCCGACGTTGGGCATGCTCGAAACACCGCCGCCTGCCACGTTTCCCATCCAGTTCAGGACGTGCCCCGCCGCCAGCGCGCCCTTGCCGTGCCCTCCGATCTTGATCGCGAAGAAGTGGCGCGTGGTGGTTTCGGTCGCCCGTTTCACGTCGACGACGAACGCGAGGCGGCGGGCGGCCCTCTTTCCCGACATCGCGGCGATGATCGACTTCACGTCGGCTTGTGTCAGCGGCATCGGGCGGCCTCTCCGGTGGGTCCAGCGGTCGGGGATCACGACGTGGAAGCGCGAAAGATAGGAGGGGCCCTTCGGACCCGGCAAGGCGTCCACGGCGGGGCGCGGCCTCCATCGGCAGACTCAGAGGATCCCGGGACGAGGGAGCCTCCCTTCCGCCCCGGCGCTCGGGGCCGGATCCTCCGCCCGCGCAGCCCTCTCGTGGCGCCGCTCGGCGTGCGGCAAGCCGCCGCGGATCGTGAAGGGGTTGACCGTGTGGCGTGTTTGCCGTGGATATGGAGAGGCTGACCCCTGACCCGGAGGTGTCGAACGGGGGACCGTGCCCTGCGGCGGTGGGGTAGAGGTGGCCCGACGACTTCGCTGGCGTAGCTCAACTGGCAGAGCGGCTGCCTTGTAAGCAGCAGGTTATCGGTTCGAGTCCGATCGCCAGCTTCCCTCGATCTCCGCGCACGGCTTCCTGTGGCGTCGCGGTGCCTACCGACCTTCCGACCCCCATGTCCACTCTCCTGAGCCGCCGGTCGTTCACCCTCGACGACCACGCTTCCTTCGCCCGGATCGCCGGCGACTTCAACCCGGTCCACGTCGACGCGGTGCGGGCACGCCGCGAGTACTTCGGCACGGTGGTCGTGCACGGGATCCACACGGTGCTGGTCGCCTTGGACGGCCTGGCGGACCGGCTTCGCCAGCGGGGCGTCGAGGCGATCCGGATCGATGGGTTGAGGGTGGAGTTCCCCGCCCCCGTTGCACCGGGGCAGACGGTGGTCACGGAGGTGGTGTCCTGGGCGCTGGGGGAAGGAGCGGCGCGCCTGGAGCAGCGATGCGAGGGCCGACGGGTCACCCGGATCGACCTGCGCTGGAGCAGGGAGGTGGAGCCCCCCGGAGCCGGCGGAGGCGCGGAGTCGGACGGCTGGGAGCCCGGAGACCCCGACGATCGGGGCTTCGAGGAGCTGGAGGGGGTGTCCGGCACCACGCCCCTCCGGATCGACGAGCAGGCGGTGCGCCGGCGGTTCGGGAGCCTGCTCGAGGTGGTTCCGGCCCGCGACGTCGCCCAGTTGCTGGCGGTCTCCCGGGTTGTCGGGATGCACTGTCCGGGTCTCCGGTCGATGCTCAGTACGGTCGAGCTCGAGGCGTCGCCCGGCGTTGCACCGGAGGATCGGGTCGAGTTCCGGACCGTCGGGGTCGACGAGCGGTTCTCCCTGGTCACCGTGGAGCTCGTGGGTCCCACCCTGCGGGGGACGGCCCGTGCCTTCTACCGACCGGGACTGCGCCGGCAGCCTTCGTTCCAGACGGTGCGGACCCTGGTCCGGCCGGACCGCTTCGAGGGGCAGTCCGCCCTCGTGATCGGGGGCTCGCGGGGGCTGGGAGAGGTGACCGCGAAGCTGCTGGCGGCGGGCGGGGCGAGGGTCGCCGTCACGTGGCTCCGCGGGGAGGAGGACGCCCGCCGGGTGGTGGAGGAGATCACGTCCGCCGGGGGATGGGCCCGCGCGGCCCGTCTGGACGTGGCCGACCCGGCGCCCGGGCTCGAGGAGATCGCGTCGGGCGACGGACTCCGTCCGACGCACCTCTACTACTACGCGAGCCCGAAGATCTTCGTGGCCAGGAGCGCGCCCTTCGATCCCGATCTCTTCCGCGGGTTCTGCGCAGCCTACGTCGATGGGTTCCACCGGACCGTCCGGGCCTCCCGGCGGCTCTGGGAAGGGAACCTGGTCGTGCTCTACCCGTCCACCGTGGCGCTCTCGGAGCGGGTGCGGGCCCTGGCGGAATACGCCGCGGCCAAGGCCGCGGGCGAGGATCTGGCCCGGCACCTGACCCGGTTCGAGCCCGGGGTACGGGTCGAGATCGAGCGGCTCCCCCGGATCGAGACGGACCAGACGGCCACCCTGACCCCCGTCCCCGGCGCGGAGGCCGACCGGACCCTGCTTCCGGTGCTCGAGCGTCTCCACCCGGCGGATGCCCCGGCCGACCCGCGCGTCTCCGGGGACCCGGCGTCGGGCTGACGGGGGTCGCCGGCGCGCCGATCCGGCTTCATCCCCCCCACCATCCCGGTGCAGAGGGATATATTGTCAGAGGACCGGGTGCCGTGGCCACGGCGCCCCCGAGCCGGCTTCGCGCCGGCCACGGCTCGAACGTACGAGGGAGTGGCATTCGGCGAATGGAGACAGCTCGTGCGAGCGCTCGTGAGCGGGCCGACCGCATCTTCGACGAGATCCGGGACGGGGCCGGCCCCGCCCGGGTCGTGCCGGCCCTGACGGACCTCGACCCCCGCCAGCTGGACGGGGCCGGTGTGGTGAAGCTCGGCAGGGCCCTCTCCGACCTCGAGTGGGACGCCGGGCCGGTCCGGATCGCCTACCTCTCCAACCTGACCGTCTCCGATCTTCTCCCCCACGTGGCGGTCTGGGCGGCACGAGAGGGGATCTCCCTCGAGCAGTGGACGGCGCCCTTCGGGCAGCATGTGCAACAGGTCGTGGACCCGGGGGGTGAGCTGCGCTCCTTCGACCCCGACGTCGTCCTCGTCCTGCTCGAGCCGCGACTGCTCCGGGCGGAGTCCTTCCAGCGGTTTTCCACCCTTTCCGCCGACGCTCGGCGCGCCCTCGCCGACGACGTGCTGGACGAGGTGCTCGCGGTCGTGGAGGGCGTCACGAGGAGGGTCGGGGCGAACGCCGTGGTCGCGAACTTCGTTCCCCCGCTCCGTCCCGGCGCGGGGGTGGCCGACGCGAAGCTCCCGTTCGGCGAGACGGAGTTGTTCGCGCGCCTGAATCTGGAGCTGCTCGACCGCCTCCGGGGCGAGCCGACGGCGCAGCTCCTCGACCTCCAGCGGTGCATGGCGGCCGCGGGCCGAGCCGGCCGCGATCCGCGCCGCTTCTACCTCGCGAAGATGGCCTGGTCCGGGCCGGCGGTCGCGGAGCTCGGGGAGGAGGTGGCTCGCCACGTCTTCGCGGCGAAGGCCACCGCCAGGAAGTGCGTGGTGGTCGACCTGGACAACACCCTGTGGGGCGGGGTGGTCGGCGAGGACGGGGTGAACGGCATCCGCGTGGGCCCGGGGGACCCCGTGGGCGAAGCGTACCTCGACGTCCAGCGCAGACTGCTCGAGCTCAAGGAGCGGGGGATCCTGCTGGCGATCGCCAGCAAGAACAACGAAGCGGACGTGCGCGAGGCCTTCGAGGAGCGACGGATGGTCCTCTCCCTCGAGGACTTCGCCGTCACGCAGATCCACTGGCGTCCGAAGTACGAAAGCCTGGTCGAGATCGCCGCGACCCTCGACATCGGAGTGGACAGCCTGGTCTTCGTCGACGACAATCCGGCCGAGGTCACGCTGGTCAACGAGGCGCTTCCGAAGGTCCGCACGATCCTGCTCTCGGGCGACCCCGCGACCTTCCCGGACCGGATCGCGGAACCGCTCTACTTCGAGAAGGCGGCGATCCTCGACGAGGACCGGGGGAAGACGCGCCAGTACCACCAGCAGGCGGAGCGCGCCCGGCACCGTGAGAACGTGGGCGACCTCGAGGACTACCTGGGCAGCCTCGAGACCGTCGTCCGGATCCGGACCCCCGGTGAGGAGGATCTCCAGCGCCTCCACCAGCTCTTCACGAAGACCAACCAGTTCAACGTCACCACCATCCGGCACTCGTCGGCCGAGCTGAAGCGACTCCTCGCCGATGCGGGAGCCCGGGTCGTGATCTGGGAGGTCGCCGACCGCTTCGGGCACCTGGGAACGGTCGGCGCGTACGTCCTGCGCGAGGTGGACGCCGGCGTCGAGGTCGACAGCTTCCTCATGAGCTGCCGCGCCCTGGGGCGACAGGTGGAGACCGCGGTCATGAACCACCTCAAGCGCACGTTCCTGGACGGAGCGTTGGCCGGGCCTCTGAGGGCCCGGTATATTCGCACGCCCAAGAACCAGCCCGTCGCGTCGTTCTTCGACGATCAGGGTTTCCGCCGCATGACCGAGGATCCCGGAGGGGACGGTCCCGAACAGGTCCGGTACGAGCTGGCCCGCGGGGAGGTCGAGCTCCTCCCCTGCGACTGGATCACGGTGGAGGAGGAGGTCCTCGCATGAGCGAAGCAGGGGTCGAGGAGCGGCTTCGCTCCATCATGGGGGAGATTCTCGAGTGCGACCTCAGCGAGCGCGACGCCGGGACACCGCGGGAACAGATCCTGGAGTGGGACTCGTTGAAGCACCTCCAGATGGTGATGGCGGTGGAAGAGGCGTTCGGCGTCCGATTCGCCATGGAGCGGATCCCCGAGCTGGACTCGATCGCCGCCGTGCGCGACGCGGTGTCGGAGCAGCTGTAGGACGATGCGGCACCGGGGCGGTGGCGCATGAAGCTCGGAGGGGTGGTCCGCCGGTTCCTGGTGCCGCGTTGGGTGACGACGGTCTGGGCCGCGCTCCGGTATCGGTGTCTCGTGAGCCCGCGCGCCGAGGTCGAGCTGAGCCGCAACCTCACCCTCGGACGGGGCTCCGTGATCAGCTCGTTCACGAAGATCAAGTCGTCGGGCGGCTTCCTGCGGATCGGTCGGGACGTCGCGATCTCCACCGGCTGCTTCCTCTCGACCGGGGAGGGGGGACTGGAGATCGGGGACAAGTCCATGATCGGGTCGGGGGCGGCGATCATCGCCTCGTCCTACGACTACTCGGACCTGGACGTCCCCATCGCGGACCAGCCGAGCCGCTCCCGGGGCGTCCGGATCGGCCACAACGTCTGGGTCGGCACCGGGGCGCGCATCCTCGACGGCGCGGACATCGGCAGCGGATGCATCATCACGGCCAACAGCGTGGTCACCGGCACCATCCCACCCAACCGGATCGCCTCGGGCAATCCGGCCAGGGTGATCTTCGAGCGCCGCTGACGGCCCGAGGCTGACGTGGAGCGTGCCCTCGTAACCGGTGCCACCGGGTTCACCGGCTCCGCCCTGTGCGAGCACCTGGTGGAGCGCGGGGACTCGGTGACGGCGCTGGTCCGGGCGACGAGCGACGTTTCGCGACTGGAGACCCTCGGTGTGGAGGTGTGGACCGCGGAGCTCACCGATGCCGACTCGGTCGCCTCCGGCCTTCCGGACGTCGACGTCGTCTACCACCTCGCCGCGGCGTACCGTACCGAGCACGCCGATCGGGACGTCTTCTACCGCGTCAACGTCGAAGGCACGCGCAACCTCCTGGCGGCGTCGGTCGACGGGGGACGGCCACGCTTCGTCCACTGCTCGACCGTGGGGGTGCAGGGCGAGATCGAGGACCCACCCGCGACCGAGGAGGCCCCCCTCCGCCCTGGAGACCACTACCAGTCCAGCAAGCTCGAAGGAGAGCGCCTCGCCCTCGAGTTCGCCGATCGCCTCCCCGTGCGGGTCGTGCGTCCGGTGGGGATCTACGGCCCCGGCGACATGCGCTTCCTCAAGCTTTTCCGGGGCATCGCCCGTCGGCGTTTCGTCCTCATCGGAGACGGCAGCGTGTTGTACCATCTGACCCACGTCTCGGACCTGGTCCGGGGCATCGTCCTGGCCGGCGAGTCGGAGGACGCGGTGGGGGAGGCGTTCACGCTGTGCGGGCCCACCTGGACGACGGTGGCCCGGCTCGTCGAGCTCGTGGCGGAGGCGGTGGGCCGACCCGCTCCCAGGCTCCACATCCCCTTCACGCCCGTGTACGCGGCCGCGGTCGTGTGCGAGGAAGTGTGCCGCGTCCTGGGGGTCGCCCCCCCTCTCTACCGTCGCCGGCTCGACTTCTTCAGCAAGGACCGGGCGTTCGACGGCGGCAAGGCCCGGAGGATCCTCGGTTTCGAGCCCCGGGTCGCTCTGGAGGACGGGCTCCGGGAGACGGCCGCCTGGTATGCCCGTGAGGGACTCCTCTGATCGAGCGACCCGTGACGCCGCCGACCTGTCCCCTCGTTGCCGACGCCCACGTCCACGTCCACCCCTGTTTCGACGCGTCGAGGCTCCTCGACGCGGCCTCCCGGAACTTCGACGCCGCGACCGGAAGGGAGCAGTTCGAGGGTGCCCTCCGCTATCTTATGCTCACGGAGACCGCCCGGGACGACTTCTTCCTCCGGGTCGTCCGCGGCGTCGCCGACCTGGGGTGGTGGCGCGCGCGGCGCACGGGCGAAGCGGAGGTCCTCGGACTCGAGAGCAAGGCTGGGGAGAGGTTGATGCTGGTGGCGGGACGGCAGATCGCGACCCGGGAGGGTCTGGAGGTCCTCGCCCTCGGAACGCTCGAGCGTTTCGAGGACGGACGGACGTTCTCCGAGGCCCTCGAGATGTCGGCCGGGGCGGCCGCCATCACCGTGGTGCCCTGGGGCTTCGGCAAGTGGTGGGGAGCCCGGGGGAGGGCCGCTGAGCGGGCCGTCCTGGGGACCGATCCCGACCGGGGGGAGGTCTTCCCCGGCGACAACGCCGCGCGTCTCAGATGGGGCCCCATGCCCCGGCTGCTCCGGAGGGCGGCGGAGCGGGGAATCCCCGTGCTCCCCGGATCGGATCCGTTCCCCTTCCCGGGGCAGGAGGACCGCGTGGGTCGGGTGGGCTTCATGGTCGACGGCCGAGCGAGCCCGGAGAGGCCGCTGGCAGGATTGCGGGACGCACTGGCCGCTCCGGAGCGACGGGTGCGTACCTTCGGCCGGGGAGAGGACGCGCTGCCGTTCCTCCGCGACCAGATCCGGATGCAGCTCCGGAAGAGGGGTTCATGAAGCTGCTCGCCGTGGCTCCGCAACCGTTCTTCGCGCCCCGGGGCACGCCCCTCAGCGTGTACTACCGGAGCCTGGTGATGGCCGAGCAGGGCGTCGACGTGGACCTCCTCACCTACGGGTCGGGCGAGGACGTCGACGCTCCGGGTGTGCGGGTCGTCCGGATTCCGCGGTTCCGCTTCCTGGAGCCCGTCCCCGTGGGGCCTTCGGCGGCCAAGCTCTTCCTCGACCTGTTCATGGTCCTCTGGACGCTGGGCCTTCTCCTGCGCCGCCGATACGACGTGGTCCAGGCGCACGAGGAGAGCGTGTTCTGGTGCGTCCTGCTCCAGCCGGTCTTCCGATTCCGGCTCGTCTACGACATGCACTCCAGCCTGCCCCAGCAGCTGGTGAACTTCGAGTTCACCCGTTCGCGGATCCTCATCGGCCTCTTCGAGAAGCTCGAGGACCTGGCGCTGCGCCGGGCCGACGTGGTCCTCACCATCTGCCAGGCCCTCGCCGATCAGGCCGTGGAGCGCATGCCCGATCCCGGACGGCACATCCTGATCGAGAACTCGATCTTCGAGCCGGTGCGTCTCGCCGCCGGGTCCGGGCCGACGGACGAGGACGGGTCGGGGGGGGTGCCCGACGCCCCCGACGCCCCCACCGTCGTGTACGCCGGCACCTTCGAGAAGTACCAGGGGCTGGACGTCCTCATCCGGGGGTTCGCGCGGGCCCGCGAAGCGCATCCCGACGCCGTGTTGCTCCTCCTGGGCGGCAATCCCTCCCAGGTGGAGGAGTACCGCGAGCTCGCCCGGGCCGAGGGGCTCGGTCCGGACGCGTGCGTCTTCGCCGGCAGCGTGGACCGGGCGGTCGCCCAGCGGTGCACCCGGGAGGCGACCGTGGTCACCTCGCCCCGGACCTCCGGCACGAACACTCCCCTCAAGGTCTACGAGCAGCTCGACAGCGGCTCGCCGATCGTCGCCACGCGCATCCACTCGCACACGCAGGTCCTGACGGACGAGATCGCGTTCCTGGCCGAGCCCGAGCCGGGCGCGTTCGGCGCGGCCCTCGTGACGGCTCTCACCGACGAAGAGGAGCGGGCCCGCCGGGTGGCCAACGCGCGACGCGTCTACTCGGAGCGGTACGCGCGCCCGGCGTACGTCGCCAAGATCCGCCGCGCTCTCGGCCTGGTCGGCTTCGACGAGAGCGCCCCCGCCCGGGCGTCCTCCGGGGCCGGGGCCACGGCGGTCGGACGTTGAGGCGGTCCGGGGGAGACGGGGTGGGGCAGCGATGTGCGGGATAGCCGGAGTCATCCGTCTCGGGGACGGCCCCCCCGCGTGCGACGCCCCGCTGGACGCCATGTGCCGCACGCTGACACACCGCGGTCCGGACGATCACGGGACGTGGACCTCGGAGGGGGCGGCCGTCGGGATCCGCAGGCTGGCGATCATCGACGTCGAGGGCGGAAAGCAGCCGTACTCGAACGAGGACGGCTCCGTCCGCTGCGTGTTCAATGGCGAGATCTACAACTACCGGGAGCTGGCCTCCGGGCTCCGGTCCAGGGGACATAGGCTCCGCTCCGGGGCGGACGGCGAGGTCCTGGTCCACCTCTGGGAGGAGGAGGGGGACGCCCTTCTCTCGCGCCTCAACGGGATCTTCGGTCTCGCGATCTTCGACCAGCGGACGGGGCGCGCGCTTCTCGCGCGCGATCGCCTCGGCGTGAAGCCTCTCTTCTGGTCCGTCGTGGGCGGCTGGCTCGTCTTCGGGTCCGAGGTCAAGGCGGTGCTGGCCTCCGGCGTCGTCCCGCGGGACCTCGACCTCCCGGCCCTGGGCGAGTTCCTGGCCTGGGAGTACGTACCGGCGCCGCGGACCCTCCTGGCCCGGGTGAGCAAGCTCGGTCCCGGCGAGTCGCTGTCCGTGGGGCCGGAGGACCGCGACCCACGGCCGCGGCGGTGGTGGCGGCTGCCCGGCAGGGACACCCCCGCCGAGCGCCGCTCGGACGAGGAGTGGGCCGATCTCGTCGAGGATCGCATCCGCACCGCCGTACGGCGTCAGCTGGTTAGCGACGTGCCCCTGGGAGCGTTCCTCTCCGGGGGAGTCGACAGCTCGATCGTGGTCTCCGCGATGGGTCCTTCGGCCCGTACCTTCAGCATCGGCTTCAAGCAGGCGTCGTACAACGAGTCGACCTGGGCGGCGCGGGTCGCCGGGCACCTGGACGTCCACCACACCGTGGAGATCATCGAGCCCGACGCGGCGGGTCTCTTCGACGACCTGATGCACTACATGGACGACCCCATCGCCGACTTCTCGATCTTCCCCACGTACCTGGTGTCCCGGGTCGCGGGCGCCGAGGTCACGGTGGTCCTCACCGGGGACGGCGGAGACGAGCTGTTCGGGGGGTACGAGACGTACGTCGCGCAGGCCGTGGACGCGCGCTGGTCGAGGGTCCCGTCCCCGGCGCGGGCGCTGGTCCGGTCCGTGGCCGGCGGGATGCGTCCCAGACCCGACAAGAAGGGCCTCGTCAACAAGCTCAAGCGGTTCACGGAAGGCTCGGGCCTCGCGCCGGAGCTCGAGCACGCCCGCTGGCGCCTGTTCGCCGACGGGGCCCTGCGAAGCCGCCTGTTCGCCCCCGAGCTGCGGTCCGCGGTGAGCGGCGCCGAGCGCCACGTCCTGGAGCTCTTCCAGGAGGCGGGCCCCCGTCCGGCCCTCGACCGTCGCCTCTACGTGGACATGAAGAGCTACCTGGCGGAGAACTGCCTGACCAAGGTCGACCGCATGTCCATGGCCTGTTCGATCGAAGCCCGGGTCCCGCTCCTGGATCACGAGGTGGTCGAGCTCGCCTTCCAGCTCCCGCCGCACCTCAAGCTCAGGGGGATGGAGACGAAGCCGCTCCTCAAGAAGATCGCCGCCCGCCACGTGCCTCCGGAGTGCGTCTACCGACCCAAGGAGGGCTTCAGCATTCCGCTCAAGCACTGGCTCCGATCCGAGCTCCGACCGCGCCTGGAGGCCCTCCTGGATCCCGAGGCGCTCCGGCGGGACGGGATCTTCGATCCGGCGATGGTGACGCGTCTGGGGGAGGAGCACCTGTCGGCGCGGGCCAATCACAGTCACGTTCTGTGGGCGCTGATGGTGTTCCAGGACTGGAAGAGGCGGTGGGCGACGTGATCGTCCGTGACCCGGCTGAAGCGGCGGCGTCCGCCCACGACCTGATCGTCGTGGGCGGCGGCGTCTACGGCACGATGCTGACCCTGGAGGCGGCCCGCCGCGGGCTCCGACCACTCCTCGTGGAGCGGTCGGACTTCGGTTCGCAGACGACGGAGAACAGCCTGCGCATCGTGCACGGGGGACTCCGCTACCTGCAGACGATGGACCTGCGCCGCTTCCGGGAGTCCGTGCGGGAGCGCGCCTGGCTCCTGGAGACGTTCCCCGGCCACGTACGGCCCCTCGAGTGCTTCATGCCCCTCTACGGCGAGGGACTGCGTCGCCGGTGGGTGTTCGCCGTAGCGCTCGCGCTGAACGAGGGCCTGGCCCGCCTCGGCGGCGGGCGGAACGAGCTGCCTCCGGGCAGGACCCTCGGACCCGAGGAGGCGGGGAGGGTGCTGGGGATTGTGCCCGGGGGCGGCCTGACGGGGGCGGCGGTCTGGTACGACGCGGTGATGGAAGATTCCGAACGGGTCGTGATCGAGGCGCTGCACGCGGCGTGCGACCACGGAGCGCGGGCCCTCAACTACGTC
>JASFUL010000137.1:0-10894 GCA_050050315.1 Gemmatimonadota bacterium | reverse complement strand
CCTGGTCTTCGACGACACGCGCCGCTTCGGGACCGTGGAATGCATGGACCCGGCCGGGTGGGAGGCGTTCGACGGGCGCCTCGGGGTCGAGCCGCTCTCTCCCCGCTTCACCGCCCGGAGGCTCCAAGAGCTCCTCTCCCGCTCCCGCTCACCGCTCCGATCCTGGCTGCTCGACCAGGGGCGCGTAGCCGGGGTAGGCAACATCTACGCGGTCGAGTCCCTGTGGCGGGCCCGCCTCCACCCACGGCGTCCCGCCCGCTCCCTGGACCTCTCCGAGGCCCGTCGGCTGCACCGGGCGCTCCGCCACATCCTCCGCAACGCCGTGGAGGCGGGGGGGACGACGATCCGCGACTACCGCGACGCCGGCGGGCGACGGGGATCGTTCGTCCGTCGTCTGGCCGTGTACGGACGGGAAGGCGAAGCGTGCCTCCGGTGTAGGACATCGGTCGAGCGTCTCGTATTCGGTAATCGTTCCGCATTCCTCTGTCCCCGGTGCCAGCCCGCGGGCGATGACGCGCCGTCCCGATCCGACCCCTGACCCCATGCGTCACAGCGACCGACCCCGAGCCCATACGCCCACGCTCCGCGCGCTGCTCCCGGTGGCCGTGGTGGGCGTCGTGGCCGGGTGGGCGCCGTCCGCGGCGGCGCAGGCCCTCTCGGGCGACCAGCTCCCGGTTCGTGACGTCACCCTCGACAACGGGCTCCGACTGCTGGTCCTGCCGCGGCATGCGGCACCCACGGTCTCGTTCGTCGTCCGGTACGAGGTCGGCGGCGTGAACGAGCACCTGGGCAACACCGGCATCGCCCACCTGCTCGAGCACTTGATGTTCAAGGGCACGACGACCATCGGGACCCGCAACCTGGCCGAGGAGCGCCGCCTCTTCCGACGCATGGACGCGCTCCAGGATACGCTCATCCTCCGCCGGGCCGAGACCCGGACGGACTCGGCGGCCATCGGAGCGCTGGCCCGCCGCATCCACGAGCTGGAGGACAGCGCACGCGCCTGGGTCGAGAGCAACGAGTTCGACCGCATCCTGACCCGCAACGGGGCACGCTCGCTCAACGCGACGACGACCAACGATGCGACGACGTACTTCGTCGAGCTCCCGGCCAACCGGATCCAGCTGTGGTTCGTCCTCGAGGCGGACCGCATGGTCCACCCGGTCTTCCGGGAGTTCTACACGGAGCGGGACGTGGTCATGGAGGAGCGCCGCACCCGGGTCGAGACGAGCCCGGGCGGGCTGTTGAACGAGGTCCACCTCGCCCACGCGTTCACCATGCACCCGTACGGCGTGCCCGTGGCCGGCTACATGTCCGACCTGGCGTTCCTGACCCGCCACCAGGTACGCGACTACTACCGCCGCTACTACGGACCCAACAACGCCACCGTGGCCATCGTCGGGGACGTCGATCCGGACCGGGTCGTCGAGCTCGCGCGGCGCTACCTCGGGCCGGTGCCGCGAGGAGACGAGCCCGATCCGGTGCTGGCCGTCGAGCCCCCCCAGCTGGGCGAACGACGGGTGGAGGTGACGTTCGACGCCGAGCCGCGCCTCAAGGTGGGCTGGCACGTGCCGGACGCCTTCCACCCGGACGCCGCCGCCCTGTCCGTGGCCAGCGCTCTCCTCACCGGCGGCCGCACCTCGCGACTCTACCGGCGACTGGTCCTCGAGGAGCGGCTCGTCACTTCCGTCTCCTCCGTGATGGGGCCGGGAGAGCGATTCCCCCGGCTCTTCCAGGTCGACGCGGTGCCCCGGTCGCCCCACACGCCGGCGGAGGTCGAGGCAGCGATCTACGACGAGCTCGCCCGCCTGGGATCCGAGCCACCCGAGGACGCGGAGCTGGAACGCGTGCGGAACCAGGTCGAGGCCGGTGCCGTGCGTCGTCTCACGTCCAACCTCGGGCTGGCGTTCCAGCTGGCGGCCTCGGCTTCGCTGTGGGGCGACTGGCGCACCACCTTCGAGCTGACCCGCCGCTTCGAGGAGGTGACCCCGGAGGACGTGAGCCGGGTGATACGCGCCTATCTGACCTCACGGAACCGCACCGTGGCGGTGCTGCACAGGGCGGAGGGTGCCACCACGGAAGCGGTGGGTGGGACGGGCTCCTCGGGTGGGCCGACGGGCGCAGGAGGTGGAGGATGAGGTCCGCCCCCGTGGTCGGGCTCGTCCTCCTCGCCCTGGCGGGCCCGGCGAGGGCTCAGGATCTCCCGCCGGTGGGACGGGAGGCCGTCGAGGCCCTCACCTTCCCCCCCCTCGACTGGAGTCCCCCCGAGCCCACCGTTCGCGAGGTGCACGGCGTGGGCGTGCTCCACCTCGAGGACCGCACGCTGCCCCTGGTGAGCGTCTTCGCGCGAGCCCGCGGGGGCTTCGGCCACTACGCCCGGGAGTGGTACGCGGCCGGCACGGCGCTGCCGAGCCTGGTGCGGAACGGCGGATCCCGCTCGATGCCCCCCGACTCGGTGGACGCGTTCCTGGAGTCCTTCGCCGTGCAGACGTCCTTCGGGGGTAGCGGGGGCAACGTCTTCGCGACGCTCAACACTCTCACGGAGCACCTGGACACGGCCCTCGCCGTCTGGGGCGACCTCCTCGAGCACCCTCGCTTCGATTCTTCGCGCGTGGAGGTGTGGCGGGGAAACGAGATGGAGACGGTCCGGCGTCGAAAGGACGATCCGCAGCGGCTCGCCTTCGGCGAATTCAACCGCCTGATGTACGGGGACCATCCCATCGGGTGGGAGATGGAGGCGCGGGATCTGACGCCGGACCGGCTGTCACCCGAGCGTCTTTCGTGGCTCCACGCCCGGGTGTTCTGCAGGGACAACCTGGTGCTCGGTGTGGTGGGCGACGTCTCCTGGGAGGAGGTACGTCCAAGGATCGAGTCCCTCCTGGCCGACTGGCCGGCGTGCCCCGAACCCCTGCCCGAGCCACCGGAGCCCGACATCCGCACGGGGGGCGGCGTCTTCCTCATCCCCCGTGACGTGAGCCAGAGCACCATCGTCATGGCCCACGCGTCGGACATCCACATGTCCGACGACCCGGACTACTTCGCCTCGCGGATCGGGAACGCGATCCTCGGGGGGGCGGGGTTCCAGAGCCGGCTCATGGAGCGCGTGCGGACCGAGTCGGGCTACGCGTACTCGGCGGCCTCGCTCTGGACCGCGCCCCGTGAGAACCGGGGTCTGGTGGGCGTCGTGACGCGGACGAGAAGCGACCGCACGGTGGCCGCCACCCGCCTGCTGCTCGACGTCGTCGACGAGATGACCGAAGAACCACCCCGGGACGCCGAGGTGGAGACCGTGGTCTCGGACATCGTGAACGGATTCGTCTTCAACTTCGAGTCGCCCGCCCAGATCGTGTCCAGACGGATGGTCTACGAAGGCGAGGACCTCCCCGCGGACTGGCTGGAGCGCTTCGTGGACGGGATCTCGGCCGTGACGCCGCGGGACGTCTACCGGGTCTTCCGGCGGGAGGTGCGACCGGGGGACATGACGATCCTCGTGGTCGGGGATCCCGACGGGTTCGACCAGGACCTCTCGACCCTGGGCCCGGTGACCGTTCTCGACCCGGACCGTCCCTCGACCGGAGGGGTCAGCCCCGCTCCCCCCAGTGCAGCGCCGCGATCCCGAAGGTGAGGAGACGGTGACCGGTCCGGGCGAAGCCCGCCTCCTCCATCATCCCCTCCAGGCGAACGGGATCCGGGAACTCCCTGACCGACTTCGGAAGGTACGTGTAGGCCCACGGATGGCCACTCACCACGCGGCCCACCAGCGGCAGCACGCGCAGGAAGTAGAACATGTAGAGCGCCCGCACGACGCGGTTGGGCGGGACGGTGAACTCGAGGATCACCAGGCGTCCCCCCGGCCGGATCACCCGGGCCAGCTCGCCCAGGCCGGCCTGGAGATCGGACAGGTTCCGCACGCCGAATCCGACGGTCGCACCGTCGAAGGAGGCGTCTCGAAACGGGAGCTCGAGGGAGTCCCCGCAGACCGGTGCGACGGACGCGCCGTCGAGCTTGTCGAGCCCCTCGACCAGCATGGGTCGCGCGAAGTCGGACCCGACGACGCGTCCCGCGAAGCCCGGCCGCCGGGCGAGCTCGAGAGCCAGGTCGAAGGTCCCCGCGCAGGCGTCGAGGTACGTGCCCGCCGCTACCCGCTCCCACGCCAGCGTGCCGACGGCGCGTCGGCGCCACGCCCGATCCACGTTGAGGCTCAGGACGTGGTTCAGCAGGTCGTAGCGGGGGGCGATCTCGCTGAAGATGCGCTGGACCTGCCGTTCGCGGTCGCTTCCACGGCGTGGTGCCGACTCGGGCAGCGTGGTGACCCCTCGCTCGGAGCCGGGCGTCGAACGGGTCTGGCGCGGCATGATTTCGGGCCGGGGTGGCGTTAGCTTCGTGACGTCAGGATGCGTACCACCGCTTGAAACATCGGTTCCGGGCCCCGCGTAGTGGCAGGCAGCATGAGCGAACCGACGTCGTACGCCGCGGCCGACGGGCCGCGTGCGCGGGACGCGTCCTGGCTCGACGAAACCCCCGAGCCGGACGCCGGACCCCTGCGCTCCACGGACTATTCCCAGGCATCGGACAAGGAGCTCGCCGCCCTGGCCGCCAAAGGCCGGGAGCCGGCGTTCCGCGAGCTCCTCGTCCGATACGAGCGTCCTCTGTTCAGCCTGGTCTTCCGCATGGTCCGGGACCGCACCCTCGCCGAAGACCTCGCCCAGGAAGCCTTCATCCGGGCCTTCAACGCGATCGACTCCTACAAGCCCAGCTTCAAGTTCAGCAACTGGATCTTCAAGATCGCGAACAACCACACGATCGACTATCTGCGGAAGAAGAAGCTCGACACCGTCTCCATCGACGGATCGCCCCACGCCACCACGCAGGAGGAGAAGGAGCGCACGGCGGTCACGCTCGAGTCGCGGGACGAGAATCCGCACGAATACGTCGAGCACCGGGAGCTCGGCGACCGGATCGAGTCGGCGATCGGGACGCTGCGTCCAGAGTACCGGACGGTCATCCTGCTGCGGCACGTGGAGGGTCACAGCTACGACGAGATCGCCGAGATCATGGAGCTCCCCCTCGGAACGGTGAAGACGTACCTGCACAGGGCCCGCGGGGAGCTCAAGGAGTGCCTTGCGGACGTGGCTCCGTGAGCCGTGAAGGCGCCCCCGACAGGGGGCGGGGCGGACTGAAACCCACCCTTCGGGCGATCCGTAGGGCGGGACGTAACCGGAACTGGACGGAACGGACACAATGGACCGTGACATTCGACATCTGAGCGAAGAGGCCCTGCAGGGCTTCCTGGACGGGTCCCTCCCCGAGGGGGAGGCCGGCCGCGTCCAGGAGCACGTGGCCTCCTGCGCTCGTTGTCGCTCCGAGCTCGAGGCGTGGGAGGTTCTCTTCCACGAGCTGGGCGAGCTGGGAGACCTCGCACCCTCCCCGGGCTTCGCCGACCGCGTGATGGCGTCGCTGCCCCGGGAGGAAGCGGTGGCGCTGCCCCTCGCGGCCCGGGTCCGGAGGTGGTTCGGGCACGGCGAGCGGGTGCCGGTCTTCGGAGACGCGGGGCATCTCACCGCCGGAACGGCCCAGGACCTTCTCGAAGGTCTGCTCTCCCGGGAGGTCTCCCTCGATGTGGAGGAACACCTCCACGGGTGCCGCCTCTGCCGGGACGAGGTCGACGGCTGGCGGACTCTGATGCTCCGCCTGGACGAGATGCCACAGCTCGCGCCGTCTTCCGACTTCTCGGAGCGCGTCATGGCCCACGTGCGCGTCCAGAACGCGCTCGCCGTGGCCCGGCCCACGCTCCAGGAGCGGGCGGCCAACTGGCTCGGCGCGCTCAGCCCGCGGACGCGCAAGCGGGTCGCAGGGCTCGCCGGAGCGGCGGTCACGCCGCTGGCGACCCTCGCGCTGGTGACGTGGGTCGTGTTCTCGCACCCCCTCGTCACCGTGGGCAATCTGCTCAGCTTCCTCTGGCTCGAGACCCAGGATGCCGTGGGGGCCCTCGCCACCGCCCTGGTGGGCGAGACGGTCGACAGCGGTCTGCTCGTCCAGGCCTCCGAGCTGGTCCGGGCCATCGGCGCGGCGCCCGGAGCCGCGGCCCTCGCGTTCGCGACCTTCAGCGTCCTGACCCTGGTCGCCGTCTGGGTCCTCTACAAGAATCTCATCGCCACGCACACCGTGGACGGACAATATGCACACGCTTCCTCTTAGGCTCACCGCCGCCGCGTTCGGGGCGGTCGCCGCCCTCACCCTCGTCGCGTCGCCCTCCCGAGGGTCGGCGCAGACCTCGGAGCAGCCCGAAGTGGCCGAGGTGGTCTCCAAGGAGATCGCGGTCAGCCGTGACGAGGCCAGCCTCCGGCTGGAGCTCGCCGACGGGGAGGAGCTGGAGATCAGCTTCGAGGACGGTCGCGTGGAGGTGGACGGCGAGGACCTCGGCGCCTCGGACGACGCGCTCGAGGAGGCCTGGCGGGAGCTGCTGGGTCGGGCGGTCGCCCTCGACGACGGTCCCCTCGCCCGTGCGCTGATCGACTGGGAGCCCGTCGGGAGCGACGCCGCGTCCGAGGGCCTGGGCTCGCGACTCGACGCGGCGCTCGAGCGGGCGCTGCAGAGGCGGGTCGTCGCCCGCGACGAGGAGAAGTCCTCGGTCACCGGGATGGCCACGCTGGTCCGGCTCCTGGGACGTAGCGACCGCCTCGGCGAGCTGGCGTTCGCCCTCGACGACCTCGACATCGACGAGCTGGCGATCCACGTGGACGAGGACGTGACGGTCGAGCCGGACGAGGAGCTCGACGGGACCCTCCTCGTCGTGGACGGCGACGCGGAGATCCGGGGGTCGGTCGACGGTCACGTGGTCGTGGTGGGTGGCACGCTGCGAACGTTCGACGGGAGCAGGATCGGGGGCGACGTCCGACTCTCGAACGCCCGACTCGAGCGGGACGGCGGCACGATCGACGGCGTCGTGCGCGAGCTCGAGGGAGACGCCATCGACGCCCAGATCGAGGCGCGCCTCCGTGAGGCGGAGGAGCGGGTGCAGGAAGCCCGGGAGGAGGCTCGCGCGGCCACGGAGCGGGTGCGGGTCGTGTCGACCCGCGACGACGGATTCTGGTCACCTCTGCGCACGATCGGCCGGTCCGTCGGCCGGGGCGTGGCGGGGATCCTGCAGACGGCCGTCGCGTTCCTGGTGCTGAGCGTGCTGGGTGGCCTCGCCGTCATGCTCGGACGGGACAACCTGGAAGTCGTTGCGCGCACGGCGCGGCGCAGCCCCGGGCGCTCGGCCGCCGTGGGGCTCGCCGGAGCGTTCCTGAGCTTCCCGGCCTGGGTCCTCGGGATCGTCGCCCTCTCGATCACCATCATCGGCATCCCGGTGATGATCGCGTGGGTGCCCCTGTTCCCGCTCGCCGTCGCCCTGGCGGCCGTCATGGGCTATTTCGCCGTGGCCATGAACGCCGGTGAGTGGCTGGCCCGGAAGCGGTACCCCTACCTCGACTGGATCCGCTCGTCGAACCCGTACACGCTGGTCGTGGGAGGGACGGTCGGGCTCCTCGCCGCGTTCCTCTTCGCGAACGTCGTCACCCTGTTCGGCCCGATGCTCTCCTTCCTGCGCGGCCTGCTGGTCGCGGCGGGGGTGGTGATGACCGTCGGGGCGAGCCTCGTGGGCTTCGGCGCGGTGCTCCTCACCCGGGCGGGCCGGCGGCCCGAGTACTGGGGAGGAGCCGGCGGGAGCGATCCGTTCGACGACCCGTGGGACTGGGATCCGACACCGGCCCCGTCGCAACCCACGCGACCGACCGGTTCCTCCGGAGCCGAGGAACCCTCCGCCAGCCCGGGAACGGAGCCCGGTGGCGGCACGGGAACGGATGCTGGCGCGTCGGGCCAGGCCTCGGAGAGCTGGGGCGCCGAGAACGGTGGGACGGGCGAGGCGGGCGGCCGGAGGGAGGAGCAGGGCGATGCGGACCTCTGAGGTCCTCCGCCGCGGCGCCCTCGTGGCGGCGCTCCTCGCCGGCCCGGCGCTGCTGATCGGGAGCCCCGACGCCCTCGCCGGCCAGAGTTGGCGAACCGTCACGATGTCCCGACAGCGCAGCGACGTCGACGAGATGAAGGTGCGTGTGGCGTACGGGGCGGGGCGCTTCAGCGTTCGCCCCATCGACGGCGAGTTGCTGTACCGGATGCAGCTCCGCTACGACGAGGAGTCCTTCGAGCCCGTGGCCGAGCTGGACGGCGATCGGCTGGAGCTCGGCGTCGAGAACATCGGCAAGCGGTTCCGCCTCGGACGGGATCGGGACGACGGGCGGATGGACCTGGAGCTCAACCGCGGGGTCCCGATGGACCTCCAGCTCGAATTCGGGGCCGTCCGGGCCGACGTCGACCTGGGAGGGCTGTCGCTCAACGAGCTGGAGCTCAGCACGGGGGCCTCGGACTCGAGAGTCGACGTCTCGAGACCCAACCGCCTGGCCATGTCCCGGGCCGAACTCACCGTTGGTGCCGCCGACTTCACGGCCAGGCACCTGGGCAACCTGAACGCCGAGGACATCACGGTCAGCGCCGGAGTCGGAGACGTCACGCTGGAGTTCACCGGCGAGTGGCGCCGGGACGCGCGCGTCAAGGTCGACATGGGGCTCGGGTCGTTGGAGCTTCGGTTCCCCCGCGGTCTCGGGGTGAAGCTCGAGAAGGACACCTTCCTGACGTCCCTCGACTCCCAGGGCCTCGTGAAGCGGGGAGACGCGTACTACTCGACCGACTGGGACGAGGCCGAGCGCCGCGTCGTAGTCGAGGTGGACGCCGCCTTCGGCTCCATCGACATCTCCTGGGTCCGGTGAACCACCGGACCCCCGGGTCCTCCGACCGCCCTCCCGCCGAATCTTTCCCCCGGGGTCGTCCGTAGGTTATCAGTAGTTGGAGTCGGATCGACAACGGATACGGCGGCGCTCCGCAGGACGCGCCCCGAAGAGCGGGAGGTACCTCATGCTCGGCAGTCTGCTCACCTTCTTCGCCGTCGGCCTCGTGACGCTGATCGTGGCCGGCGTGGTGCTCTCGGTCGTAGGAGCGCTGCTGGGAACGGCGCTCGGACTGGCGTCGTTCCTGCTCTTCAAGGTCGCCCCCGTCCTCCTGGTGGGATGGGTGGTCGTGAAGCTGGTCCAGCGGAAGAGCCGGAGCGCCGGGTACCTCTCCGCGGAAGACCGCCGCTGGCTCGAGGGCGACTGAGCACGAACTGACCCGCCGGGGCCGAGCGGCGCCCTACACCCGTCGCTCGGTGGCGGAGCCGGCCGGCGCCGCCACCCCGACCCGGCCCTCCGACAGGACGGCGAGCTCGCCCTCCTCCGCGTGACCGCACGACGGAGCGAGGGCGATCGTGCGTCCGGCGGGCCCCCCCCGTGGCTGGCCGCCGGCGGACGCCAGAGACGTTCGTCACGTCAGGGGCGAATCACGGCAAGCGCCACCTGGTGGCCTCCAGGACGGCCGAGGCCAGCGCCGGGGCGTCCGCAAGGTCGCCCAGCGGCCGCCCCCCCGCAGGACCGGGCAGGACGCCCCGCAGCCGGAGGACCTCCAGCGTCTCGGGCCACGCCATGACGATCCGGTGGACCGGCGTCGCGAGGAGCTCGTCCTCGGTGTCGGGAGGCGGAGCGACGCGCCGCCGATCCACCGGCGGCGCGGGACTCACGACACCCCCGCCCGGGCGAGGGTGTCGGCGAGCGCGCGGGCGACGCCCTTGAGCGCACGGGCCGCGGGCGACTCCGGGGCGGCCGCGACCGTGGGCGTGCCCTCGTCTCCGGAACGAGCCACCGCCGGGTCGAGGGGGACGCGTCCGAGAAAGGGAAGGTCGACCTCCGCGGCCAGGCGCTCGCCGCCGCCCATCCCGAAGATCTCCACCGTCTCGCCACAGTGCGGGCACTCGTATCCCGCCATGTTCTCGACGATGCCCAGAACCGGCGTGTTCACCCGCTCGAACATCTTGATGCCCCGGAGCACGTCCCCGGTGGCGATGTCCTGGGGTGTGGTGACCATGACGGCGCCGTCGATGTCGATGGTCTGGACCAGCGAGAGCTGTGCGTCCCCCGTGCCCGGAGGCATGTCCACCACCATCACGTCGAGCTCTCCCCAGTCGACCTGCTCCAGGAACTGCTTGAGGATGCCCGAGATGAGGGGACCCCGCATGATCGCTGGCTGCTCCTTCTCGAGGAGGAAGCCGAGACTCATCAGCCGCACGCCGTGGGCCTCGAGGGGGGCGATCTGCTCCTTTCCCTCGGGGCCGGTGACCTGCGGGCGTCGCGTCTCGCCGAACATCAGGGGGATGTTGGGACCGTAGATGTCCGCGTCGAGAAGACCCACGCGCTGGCCCGATGCGGCGAGGGCGACGGCGAGGTTGGTGGCCACCATCGACTTCCCGACGCCGCCCTTGCCCGAGCTGACGGCCACGATGTGGGAGACGCCCGGGAGGAGTCCGGGCCTGGGAGAGGGGGCGGGCACGGAGCCGGGCTCGAGCCCGCCCCCCCTGCGGCCCCCCGCCGGGGCGGATCCCCCGGTCTGGGGAAGCTGGACGTTGATCTTCACGCCGGACACGCCATCCACGGCCTCGGCGGCACGACGCGCTTCCTTCACGAGACTGCCGGGATCGTCGACCCGGAGCTGGAACGAGAAGCGGACCTGGCCGTCCTCCCCGACCGTCAGGTTCCTCACGTATCCGGCCGAGACCACGTCCTTGCCGGAGTCGGGGTGGACCACCCGGGACAGGGCGGCCATGACCGATCGCTCGATCGCCTGGTTGCTCATCCGTATCGTCGCCTCCGCGTGGACGTCATCGGGCGCGACCGCCCCGTTCGAAGCCGCCCGGCCGGATCCGTCATCCGGGCCCGAAAGAAAACAGGCGGCGCCCCCCGGTCCAAGGGGGGACGCCGCCTTCCATGCCTGC
>JASFUL010000136.1:0-10931 GCA_050050315.1 Gemmatimonadota bacterium | reverse complement strand
TGGCGAACCTTCCGGGCCGACCCGGTGAAGGCGTTGAAGGCGGGGTAACGGGGGGCGCCGGGTCCGGGCGACGCCAGGGGGACCGGCGGCAGCAGCTTCTCGGCTGTCCAGACGGTCCGCCTTCGCCCGCCCCGCCCGCCGGTTCACCTCGATGCTCGAGGAGTCGACGACCCTGTTCTCAATCTCATCACGGCTCCTCTACCTCATGGGGATGAGGGTCGGAGGTTGATGGTTGCGGCCCGTTGCCGTCTGACGGCAAGCGGCTCTCATACCATCTCAGTGGGATGCGCCGCCGAGCTGCATGTGCAGATACGCCAGCGTGAGAGCCAGGGACTCCGCGCGCTGCTCGGGCGTCACCCCCGAGCCGTGACCACCCTCCACGTTCTCGAAGTAGAGGACGTCGTGACCTTGCTGGAGCATCTTCGCCGCCATCTTCCGGGCGTGGCCGGGGTGCACCCGGTCGTCCCGGGTGGTGGTCCAGATGAAGGGGCGGGGGTAGTCCTCGTCCGCCCGGACGTTCTGGTACGGCGAGTACGTCCGGATGAAGTCCCACTCCTCGGGAACGTCCGGGTCGCCGTATTCGGCGATCCAGCTGGCCCCGGCCAGGAGCTCGTGGTAGCGCTTCATGTCCAGGAGCGGCACCTGGATCACGACGGCGCCGAAGAGGTCGGGTCGCTGCGTCATGGCCACGCCCACCAGGAGGCCGCCGTTGCTGCCTCCCGAGATGCCGAGGTGATCCGGCGAGGTGACCCCGCGCTCGATGAGGTCCTCGGCCACGGCCTGGAAGTCGTCGTACGCGCGCTGGCGGTTCTCCTTCAGGGCGGCCTTCCACCAGGACGGGCCGAACTCGCCGCCCCCACGGATGTTGGCGAGGACGTACGCGCCACCCCTCTCGACCCACCCCTTGCCCCAGGCGCCGAGGTACGAGGGCGTCCGGGAGATCTGGAAGCCGCCGTAGGCCGTGAGGAGGGTGGGCGTCGAGCCGTCCATGGGCGCGGCCTCGTGCCGCACCAGGAAGTAGGGCACACGGGTCCCGTCGGCCGAGGTCGCGTGGTGCTGCTCGACCACGAGCCCCTCCGCGTCGAACTGGTCGGGCAGGCTCCGGACCTCCCGGACCGACCCGTCCTCCTCCGCCAGGTAGAGGGTGGCGGGCCTCAGGAAGCTGCTGTAGGTGAAGAAGAAGCGGTCCGTATCGGCCGAGGTGGACGCGATTCCCACGGCGCCCATGGGGGGGACGTCGATCTCCTCGGACTCCCAGCCGGCCTCGCCGCGCCGGAAGCGGACGAGCCGCCCCTGGACCTCCGTGAGCACGTTGACCAGCAGGTCGTTCCGGGTGGCCGTGATCCCGTTGACCGTCGAGCGCTCGTCGGGGACGACGACCTCCTCCACGACCCGTTCGCCGGCCAGGTAGGACTCGAGATCGGCGCTGACGACCGAACCGGCCGTGAAGGTGCGCCCGCCGACCTCCCAGTCGGAGATCAGGTGGAGGGCGAGCCGGTCGCCCGCCAGGGCCAGCTCGGCGTCGGCGGGGACGTCGAGCTTGACCAGCTCGCCGTTCCGCAGGAGGTGCGTCTCCGTGTCGAAGATCGTCATGAGGCGTAGGACCAGCACGCGTGGGCCCGCCGCCGTCTCCTCGGTCGCGACCCACATCCCCATCTCCTGCTCGTCGGACTCGGCGATGATGGGCGCGTCTTCCAGCGGCGCGCCCCGCTCCCAGCGGCGCACGGCGCTGGAGTACCCGGAGGTGGTCACGTGGGTGTCGTCGAGGTTGTGGCTGACCAGCAGCGTGTTCCGGTCCACCCACGCGACCGTGTTCTTCGAGACGGGAACCTCGAACCCGCCGTCGACGAACTCCTTCCGCTCCAGGTCGAACTCGCGGACCTCGACGGCGTCCGAGCCTCCGGGGGAGAGCCTCACGAGGCAGAGGCGCTCCTCGGGGCCCAGGCAGCTCATGCCCCGGTACGCCCAGGGAGTGCCTTCCCGCGCCGCGAGCTCGTCCACGTCGAGAACGACGTCCCAGCGGGGCTCGCCGTCCAGGTACGACTCCCAGTCGGTCCGGCGGTAGACCCCTCGCGGGTGCTCACCGTCCGTCCAGAAGTTGTAGAGCATCCCACGCCGCATCGACGGATAGGCGATGCGGTCGGTGGACGTGTAGATGCCGAGGACCTCGTCGTACAGCGCCGCGTAGTCGGGGTACGCCCGAAGTTCCGCGCGGCTCCGCTCGTTCTGGTCCAGCACCCACTCCATGGCCCGGTCTCCCTCCACCTCCTCCAGCCAGAGGAACGGGTCCTCGGCCTCCTGCGCGAGGACCGGAACGGGCGCGGCCAGGGCGGGCGCGAAAAGCACGAGGCCAGCGAGGGCGAGAACGGTCGCCGGAGGACGCGTGCTCCGTGCGGACGTCGGATTCGCGGGACGCATGGGGCGCTCCTGGAGCGGGGTCGTCGGGTCGGTCGAATCCTGCCGGATGTTCCCCGGACGAAGCCGGGACGGTTACGAAGGAAGCTACAGTCCCGGGGTCCCGGAGGGCAGGTGGGCCCGTCCCCTCACCGCTCCAGTCGGTGTCCGAACAGGGCGTTTCCGATCTGCGGATGGCCGAACATCTCCGCCGGGGCGTGTCCCGCCCCATGCGCGATCACCAGCCGCCAGTTGAACTCCCACCCCCTCTCGTGGGCCAGGTCCATGGCCGTGACGAACCAGCGGAGGTTGCGGGAATATCGGTGGACCCCCTGGTCGAACGCGTCTCCCCGGGGGAGCTGCGCCTCCTGCCTGTCGTGGCTGCCGATGGCGATCGTCAGCGGCAGCGCGAGGTAGCGCCGGATGCGCTCGTCGACGGCGTAGGCCTCCGGGAGGCCCCCGAACCCCAGCCCGTACTCCATGTCGCGCGTGGGGAACATGGACGACCCCGGGCTCATGGCCACGAGGCGCTCCGCGTCCGTGTCCAGGAAGGCCGCCATGCGCTCGAGGAACTGGGCGCCGGCCGAGTACCCCAGCAGGATGTAGGGGAGGTCGGCCCGGCCCTCGCGCCGGCGTATCTCGGCCACGAGCTCCGGGACGAAGGCGAAGGTCCGCTCGTCGGCGTCGGCGAAGGTCCCGTCCTCGCGGAACACACCGCCGTACTGGTAGAGACGGCTGGGGAACCGCTCCGCGTCGAACTCCGGCACGACCACGAGCCGCCCGTAGATGTCGGCGAAGGCCGCGGCGTTGTCGCGGTACGCTTCGGCCGCCCGGGAGGCCCCGTGGAAGAGGAGGATGAAGCCGTCCTCCACGTAGTTCGCCGGCTTGTAGGCCCACAGGTTCAGCACCGTCCCGTCGAAGTCCGCCTGCACGACGCTCCGGCCCACCGGGAAAGGCTGCGCCTCGGGGGCGTCCTGGGCACGGACGTGGGCGCCGGGCGCGAGAAGGACGAGGGCGACCAGGAGGCGGATCAACGCGCTCCGGGGACTGACTTCGCTCGGCGCTCTCATGGGGGGTCGGTCGGAGGCGACGGGTGGTCGGGTCCGTGGGACGGCGTGCCGACGGCGGGATCCCGGGCAGGGTACGGGGGGAGGCGGGAGGGGGCAAGACGTCGAATCGTCCGGATGTGGACGCTCCACCCAGATCGTCCCCACCCCGTCCGTGGCGATGCGGCGGACGGCCGGGACCACGGGATGGAACCACGGGTCCGGCGCTCCGGTCGACGGGGGGTCACCGGATCGACTCCCGACGCCCTGGGCCTCCCCCGACGTCACTCCTCGGCGGCCTTCGTCCCGATCTCCACCAGGGCCGAGGCCAGTCCCCCGAGCTCGGGCTCGCGCTCGTCGGCGTCGAAGCGGGTCACCGTGTAGATGGCGGCGACCACACCCATGACCGCGAGCAGGATGACCAGGAGCGGACCCGCCGGCTCTCCCGCCCCGATGGAAGCGGCGAGGGCGCCGCCGATCAGGACGCCCGAGAGACCGCCGACGGGGGGGGCGAACTTCCGGTTGCCCACCAGCTCGAGGTCCTCGCGGATGCGGATCTCCGTCTCGCCCTCCCCGGGCGTCACCCGGACCACCACCCGGCGTGTCGTCTCGGCATGGGCGGCCGGACTCCAGGTCAGGCCTCCGTCGATGACCGACGCGTGTCCGACCGTGTCCAGGCGCCGCTGGATCTCGGCGACCATGGCGGGATAGGCGGCTTCGGGCACCTCGACCGGCATCCGGCGGTCGACGGCCAGACGGTTCCAGCGGCGTCCCGAGCCGACCCCGCCCCTCCCGCGCTCCCCGCCGGGCGCCACCGTCGAAGGGGGACGGACGCTCAACTCCCGGGCGGCGTCCCGGACGTGCGCCGGCGGGATCCCCACCTGGGCGGCGATCTGCTCCACCGCCCCCATGGTCAGCGCTCCCTCCGCGCCGTCTTCCGGCTCGGCCGCCTGCAGCTCGGCCGCCCGTCCGAGCACGGCGCCGACCTCCTCGTCCGCGAGACGCCGGGTCGGCTCGGCCGCGGACGTCAGCTCGGCCGCGAGCTCTCCGGCCTTCCCGTAGCGGTGCTCGGGACGGAGGGCCAGCGCCCGCACGAGCACCTGTTCGAGGCGGCCGTGCTGGGCGTCCAGTCGCCGGCGGTGGTTCGGGGGCAGATCGCTCAGCCGACCCAGCTCGACGTCCTCGGGCCCGGGCCAGGACGCGGGTGTCCCTCCCACCAGCATCTCGTAGACGACGCATCCCAGGCTGTAGACGTCGGATCTCGGGTCGAGATCGTCGGACCCCAGGGCCTGTTCGGGGCTCATGTACCCGAGCGTCCCGACGGACAGGCCGGTCCCGGTCATCCGCGACTCCGTCGCGCCCCTCAAGGCCCGGGCGATCCCGAAGTCCGCCACCACGGCCAGGCCCTCGTTGAACAGGATGTTCTCGGGCTTGACGTCCCGGTGCAGGACGCCCCGGGAGTGGGCGTGGTCCAGCGCCGCCGCGACCTGCCGGGTGACCCGCGTCACGACCGCCAGGGGGATCGAACCGGAGGCGAGGAGTCGCCGGAGCGAGCCCCCCGCGACGTACGGCGCGACGTAGTACAGGAGCCCGTCTTCGGCGCCGGAGTCTAGGAGGGGCAGGATGTGGGGATGGTTGAGGCGAGCCGTGATCTCGATCTCGCGCAGGAACCGGTCCGGACCCACGACGGCGGACAGGTCCGGCCGGAGCGCCTTCAGCGCCACCTCGCGCCGGTGTTTCTCGTCCAGCGCGAGATGGACGGTCGCCATGCCTCCGCGCCCGACCTCCCGCAGCAGGCGGTACCTCCCACCGATGACTCTCGATCCAGCGTCCATGGAGACTCCCCACCCGGAACGCACCGTCACGCTTCTCCCACGATGCTCAAAGATACGAAATGGCGGGGCACGCGCTTCGACGCGCAGCCACGGACCACCGGCCGCCATCCAACCTTCATCGCGCTCGGACCGTCCTGCTTCCTGACGCGGTGACTCTCCCGGCCAGAAGGAGGAGTGGACCGATGCTGGATCGGCTCCGGCAGGACGTGGCCTTCTCGTTCCGTTCCCTCGGCAGGAACCGCCTCTTCACCACGGCCGCCCTCCTCACCCTGGGGCTGGGGGTCGGCGCGACGACGTCCATGTTCAGCGTCGTCGACGGGGTCCTCCTCGAGCCCCTTCCCTACCCCGACCAGGATCGGACCCTGGCCCTCGCCACGCGCTGGGCGGACGCCCCCGAGCGCTTCAACCCGATGTCCAGACCCGACATCCTGGACCTGGAGGCTCTCCCCACCTTCGAGCGGGTCGTGGGATACACCACCGGCTCCGACGTGCTCGTTGCCGACGGGTCGGTGACGGTCGTCCCCTCCACCCGGGTCACGTCGGGACTCCTGGCAGCCTTCGGCCTCCGACCCCTCCTGGGGAGGGACCTCCGGCTCGAGGAGTCCACGCCGGGACATCGCCCGGTGGTGGTGGTGAGTCACGGCTTCTGGCGAGGCGAGCTCGGCGCCGACCCGGACGTGCTGGGCCGCACGCTGGACCTGGACGGTGTGGGCTACGAGGTGGTCGGGGTGGCTCCGGCGGGCTTCGACTTCCCGGAGGGCACACGGCTCTGGCGGCCCCACGTGATCGACGTGGAGCGATGCGGAAGGGGATGTCACAACTATGCCGCGATCGGGCGGATGGTGCCCTCCGGCACCCTCGCCCTGGCCCGGGAGCAGGCCGATGGCCTGGCGGCCCGGCTGGCCCGGGACCATCCCGAGTCCAACACGGAGAAAAGCTTCCACGTGCGCCCCCTGGAAGACCACCTCGTGGGCGAGGTCCGAGCCGAGCTGTGGGTGCTCCTGGGTGCGGCCGGCCTCGTCCTGCTGGTGGCGTGCACCAACGTGGCCAGCCTCCTGCTGGCTCGAGGCCGCGAGCGTGCGTCCGAGTTTGCCGTCCGGGCCTCGCTCGGCGCCGGCAGGGGGAGGCTCACCTGGCAGCTCCTCACCGAGAGCCTGGTCCTCGCCCTCGGCGGCGGGTGCCTCGGCCTGGCGCTCGCCTTCGGGTGCCCGGCCCTGCTGCGCCGGTTCCCTCCCGGGAACATCCCGAGGATCGCGGAGGTCGGGGTGAATGCCGACGTCGTCCTCTTCAGCCTCGGCCTCGTCCTCCTCGTCGCCATCACCTTCGGGCTGAGTCCGGCCCTGCACGCGACGCGGTCCTCCCCGGCCCGGGCCCTGTGCACCTCGCACCGTGGGACCGTCGGAAGCCGCTCCACGGCCCGGTTCCGGCAGTTCCTCGTGGCCTCGGAGGTGGCCCTCGCGCTCCTCCTTCTCGTGGGAACGGGTCTTCTGGTCCGCACCCTGGTTCGACTCCGCCACGCGGAGCCCGGATTCCGCGTCGAGGACGTGGCGCGCTTCGACCTGGTCCTTCCCTCGGCGCGGTACGCGGACCTGGACGAGATCGCCGGGTTCTACGACGCGCTGGAGGACCGGGTCCGGGCCCTCCCGGCGGTGGCCTCGGTGGGCTCCATCCACGGCGCCCCGATGGGGCGGTGGGGGAGCACGGGGACGGTCCTGGTGGAGGGGCGTCCCGAGCCGGCCCCCGGCGAGGAGATGGGGGCGGCGCTCCGCTCCGTGACGCCCGGATATCTCGACGCCCAGGGGATCCCGCTGCTCCGGGGGCGGGGGATCGAGCCCACCGACCGCTCGGGCTCCCTCCCCGTGGCGGTGGTGAACCAGACCTTCGTCGACCGGACCTTCCCGGATCAGGACCCGCTGGGCGAGCGGGTGAGGGTCACCGTGAGCTTCGGGTTCGGAAGCCCGACCTGGACGATCGTGGGCGTCGTTGCGGACGTCCGCTCGGCGTCGCTCACCCGGGGAGCGGCTCCCGAGGTGTACGTCCCCCACGCCCAGATGGGCGCGGGCCGCATGACCGTGGTCGTACGCTCCCGTCCGGGCGAGTCTGTGCCCGTGGCCGCGCTGGAGGAGCTCGTCGCGGGAATGGACCCGGCCCTGCCCCTGCGAAACGCCGAGACGCTGGAGCGGGTCATGGCGGGGCAGACCGCGGCCACCCGCTTCTACCTGCTCCTGCTGTCGGTCTTCGCCGGACTGGCCGTCGTGATGGCCGCGGTCGGGCTCTACGGCGTGATCGCCTACCTCGTCTCCACGCGAAGGCACGAGATCGGGATCCGGCTCGCGCTGGGAGCGCGCAGGGAAGGGGTGATCCGCATGGTCCTGAGCCAGGCGGCCGTCCCCACGCTCGGAGGGGTCGGGGCGGGTCTCGCGGCCGCCCTGGCCGGAGCCCGGATCCTGGAGAGATTCCTCTATCAGGTGGACGCACGGGACCCCGTCGTTTATGTCGCGGTGAGCGTCCTCCTCCTCGGCGTGGCCGCGACCGCGACCTTCCTCCCCGCCCGCGAAGCGAGTCGGGTGGACCCCGGGGAGGCGCTGCGATAGAGTGGTGGTACGGGGGAGGTCGTGAGGACGCTCGTGTCCCGGCCCACACTGGAGGCGCTCTACGCGCGGGGGCCCCATGGAGCTCACTGGACTGCACCTCCTGTTGACCTACCGCTGCACGCTGGAGTGCGAGCACTGCTTCGTGTGGAGCGGGCCCTGGCAGCCGGGAACGATGACGTCGCGCGACGTCCGGGAGATCCTCCGCCAGGCCACCGATCTCGGGACCGTCCGCTGGATCTACTTCGAGGGCGGGGAACCCTTCCTCTTCCACCCCCTCCTGGTGGACGGGGTGTGCCGGGCGGCCGCCCGCGGATTCCGGGTCGGAGTCGTCTCCAACGCCTACTGGGCCACCGACGAAGACGACGCGGTCGAGTGGCTCCGGCCGCTGGCCGGCCTCGTCGACGACCTCTCGCTCAGCAGCGACCTATTCCACGCCGAGCGAGCGCCTTCCCCCGAGGTGGCTCACGCCCGCGCCGCCGCCGGGGCGCTGGACATCCCGGTGGACGTCATAAGCATCGCCCGACCGGACGCGCAGGCGGCGGGGGCGGTGGGCCAGCTTCCACCGGGCGAATCGGCCGTGATGTACCGGGGACGGGCGGCGCAGACGCTCGCCCCCGCGGCGCCGCACGGGCCGTGGGAGTCCTTCACGGCATGCCCTTACGAGGACCTGCGCGACCCGGGACGTGTGCACGTCGACCCGATGGGCTGGGTCCACGTCTGCCAGGGGATCACCCTGGGCAACCTGTTCGAGGAGCCCCTGTCCGAGATCTGCGCCAGGTACGACCCCGACGCCCACCCCGTCGTCGGCCCCCTCCTCGCCGGCGGCCCGGCGGAGCTCGCGCGTGGGCTCGGCTTCGCGCCGCAACAGGGGTACGCCGACGCGTGCCACCTCTGCTACCGGGTGCGGGAGGCCGCCCGGCCCTCCCTCCCCCAGGTCCTGGGGCCGGACCAGATGTACGGGTATCCGACGTGACGGCGACGGGTTGACCGTGCTCCCCCGGGGCGTCCGTCTCGGCGGCGGGGCGCCCTTCCCTGGAGGCGTCCGTCCGTAGGCGCTGAGGCCGGTCCATCGGACCCCGACGGGCCGACCCGGAGGGATTGATGGGAGGCGCTCGCGTGCCTATGGTGGATCGGGATGCAGGTCTCTACGCGGGGAGGCCCATGGAGCTCACCGGGCTGCACTTCCTGCCCATGCGTCAGTGCATTCTCCAGCGCGGGCACCGCCCGGCCCCGAGCGATCTCCGGCCGCGTACGACCTCGCGCGAGATCGAGGAGACCCGATCGCGCGCCTTCCCGCGCCATGGCCTCCGCCGGCCGGCCCCCCGAGCAAGGGGGGCGCGTCCACCGCGGATTGCAGCTTCGGCATCCCGACGATCTCTCCCATTGCGCTGGAGAATCCTGAAGGAGGCCTCCATGGAAATCACGGAATCGCGCCCTTTCGGACTTCTGGGACGTCTCCTCCGCCATCCGGCCGTGACCGTCTCCGTCCTGGCTCTCGCCACCGCCTCGTGCGGGAGCCCCACGGAAGGCGAGGACGACGACGAGGAGCCACCTCCGGCGCCCGCCGCCGTCACGGATCTCCGCGTCGTCGAGGTCACCCCGACGTCGGCCACGCTGGCGTGGACGGCACCCGTGGTAGACCAGACCCACGGCTACACCTCGGCCTATGACATCCGTTACACGACCAGTGAGCCCCAGGGTGCGAGCGCCTGGGACACGGCCGTCCAACTGGAGGGCGAGCCCGGACCCGCCCTCCCCGGGTCCGAACAGGTGTGGACCGTGGACGGGCTGCAATACGGGCAGACCTACTACTTCGCCATGAAGTGCGGGGGCGAAGGCGACTCGCCCCGCTGGTCGGCCCTGTCCAACCTGGCCGAAGCGACGCTGCCCATCGATTTCGAGGTGCCGATCCCCGACGATGCCCTGGAGAGCGCCCTTCGCGGCGTCCTCGACAAGCCCTCCGGCGCCCTCATGTACTCGGACCTCCTGACCCTCACGGAGCTCGAGTTGTCCGATCGGGGAATCGCCGACCTCAGCGGGCTGGAGCACTGCGAGAACCTGCTGATCCTCCGTGCCACCGACAATGCCCTGACAGACCTGTCTCCACTGTCGGACCTGCCCTCGTTGGAGGGGGCGGACCTGGTAGCCAATCAGATCAGCGACGTCTCACCCCTGGCCGGCCTCACGACGCTCCGGCACCTGCACCTCGCCCAGAATCAGTTGTCCGACATCAGCCCCCTGTCCGCGTTGACATCCCTCGAGGTCTTCCGGGCCCACACCAACAGCCTCACGGACATCGGAGTGATCGAGGGGATGACCCAACTGGAATGGCTGGACTTGAGGTACAACGGGATCACCGACATCACGCCGCTCGTCGACAATACGGGCCTGGGCGAGGGAGACCTCGTGGAGTTGAACGGGAACCCGCTCTCGGACACGGCCGTCCAGACCGACATTCCCGCTCTCCGGGCGCGGGGCGTCGACGTGAAGTTCTGATCCGGCGCAAGCCCATGGGCGTCTGGTCCACCCCCTGCCGTCCCGCCATCTTCCGGGCGTCAGGTTGCACCCGAGCCGACCCACTCGAACGGCAGACGATCATGAAGACACGCGTACTCGCCGCCCTCGCCGCGGCCGTCCTGGCGACGACCACGGCCTGCGCCCCCGACGCTCCGGAGGAGACCGGGACCACCGAAGCGATGGAAACGGCCGGGGGAGCCGCCAGCCACATCACGTCCGACGGGATCATGGCCGACGTGAGGGTCCTCTCCGCGGACAGCATGGAGGGGCGCTCCCCCGGGACACCCGGCGAGGAGCGGGCGGTCCGCTACATCGCCCGGCGGTTCCGGGACATCGGCCTCGAGCCGGTGGGTGACGACTACGCGCTCCCCGTCGAGCTGGTGGGGATGACGAAGCGAGCCGACGCGTCGTCGCTGAGCATCGACGGACCGGACGGCGCGCTCGGCCTGCAGGACGACGTGAGCTTCACGTACTGGTCGACCGCGGAGGAGCCGAGCCTGGACCTCACCGACGCGCCCCTCGTGTTCGTCGGGTACGGCGTCCAG
>JASFUL010000135.1:0-10938 GCA_050050315.1 Gemmatimonadota bacterium | reverse complement strand
ACGACCGCCCGCGTGGGTCGTCGAGGAAGAAGAGGTAGCGCTCGCCCGGGGCGTCTCCCGCCAGCGCCAGGACGGCCCCGTCGTCGCCGTTGAGCACCCAGCGGGATTCGGCGTCCGCGTTGTCGAAGAGCCGGCCCTTGTCGGCGTGGTACCGCTCGACGTCGGGATAACGGTCCAGGTGGTCGGGCGCGAGGTTGGTCACGACGCCGACGTCGGGACGGAACCGGTCGATGTCGGCGAGCTGGAACGAGGAGACCTCCACCACGAGCCAGTCTGGCGGGGGGTCGAGCAGGGCGAGCTCCGCGGCGGCGGGTCCGAATCCGGCGCCGACGTTGCCCCCGAGGCCGACCCTCAGCCCCCCTTCCTCCAGGAGGTGGGCGAGCAGGACCGAGGTGGTCGTCTTCCCGTTCGTGCCGGTCACCGCGATCAGTGGACCCTGGAAGAACCGAAAGGCGAACTCGGGCTCGCTGATCCAGCGGACTCGACGCTCCCGGAGGTCCCGCAGCACCGGAGCGTCCGGGGGGATTCCAGGACTGACCACCACGGTATCGGCCCGGGCGACTCGTCCCACGTCGTGTTCTCCGAGCTCCACGTCGGCCCCCAGGGCTCGCAACTCGTCCGCACGAGCTGAAGTCGAGGCATCAGAGCGCGTATCCGAGACATAGACCGTCTCTCCCTTGTTCAGGGCCAGCCGGGCGGCGGCCAGGCCGCTCGCCCCCAGCCCGAGGATCGCCACGCCGACGGTGTCGTCGCGGCCACGAGGATCGGCACGGTCGCTCATCGGATCTTCAGGGTGCTGATGGCGACCATGGCGAAGAGGATCCCGAGGATCCAGAAGCGGATGACGACCTTCGTCTCCGGCCACCCGAGCTGCTCGAAGTGGTGGTGGAGCGGCGCCATCTTGAAGACGCGCCGGCCCGTTCCGGTCCGGCGCAGGGTGTAGCGGAAGTAGCTCGTCTGCATGATCACGGAGAGCGCCTCGAGGACGAACACGCCCCCGACGATCACGAGCAGGAACTCGGACTTGAGCAGGATCGACATCGTCCCGATGGCCCCTCCCAGGGCCAGCGAGCCGGTGTCTCCCATGAAGACGTCGGCCGGGTGGGCGTTGTACCAGAGGAAGCCGATGGCGCCACCCGCGAGGGCGACGCCGAAGATGGCCATCTCGCCCGCCCCGGGCAGATGGAAGAGGCCGAGATAGCCCGACGTGTCCACCCGGCCCTCGAGGTAGGCGAAGATGCTGAAGGTCGCCGCGGCGATGGCGGCGAGGCCCGAGGCGAGGCCGTCCAGGCCGTCCGTGAGGTTGACGGCGTTGGACGAGCCGGTCACCACGACGATGACGAAGGCCACGAACGCCGGGCCCCAGAACGCCAGGAACCAGTCGCTGAAGAACGGGACGCCGGTCCACGCCCCCTCGTACGCCGACACGGGGCGGAGGATGAGGAACGAGCCCAGGAACAGCCCGAAGGTCCCTTGTCCCAGGAGCTTGAACCGGCCCGGCAGCCCCTCGGTCTTCCGGCTGACGACCTTCATGTAGTCGTCCAGGAAGCCGACGGCGCCCATCCAGACCAGGGCGATCAGGGGCAGCCACGTGTACCACGTGTCCAGACGGGCCCAGAGGATCGTGGAGATCGCCGCCGAGAGGATGATCAGCACCCCGCCCATGGTGGGCGTCCCGGCCTTCTCCAGGTGAGCTTCCGGCCCCTCCTCCCGCACGACCTGTCCGAACCGAAGGCGGGTCAGCCACCGGATCGTCGGCGGCCCGAGAGCGAACGCCAGGAAGAGCGACGTCACGACCGCTCCCACCGACCGGAAGGTCTGGTACTGGAAGAGGTTGAAGACGATGTGCACGTCAGCGTAGCCCGGGAGCAGGTGGAAGAGCATCAGCCGTGCTCCTCCTCGAACAGGGGCAGGAGCGCCTCGAGGGCCACGCCGCGCGAGGCCTTCAGGAGCACGAGCTCACCGCCCCGCAGATGTCCGCTCAGCTTCCGGTACGCGGCTTCCGGGGTCTCCGCCGCGACGATCTCGGGAGCGTCCTGCGGGAGGTCGCCGGCCCGCCGGAGGCTCGCCTCCGCCCGGGCGAAACCGCCCACCAGCGCCGCGACGTCCACGTTCCGGGCGAGCACGTCCAGGAGCACCTCCCGGTGGAGCTCGTCCGAGCTCGCCCCGAGCTCGAGCATCGTTCCCAGGACGACCACCCGTCGGCCCACGTGGGGATGGTCCTCGAGGAGGTCCATCGCGGCCCGCACGCTCTGGGGATTCGCGTTGTAGCAGTCCAGCACCAGGGTGAGGTCCCCGACCCGGCGGAGCTCGCCCCGCATCGTCCCGGGCTCGACCGTGGCGAGCCCGGCGGCCGCCTCCTCGGCCGGGACCCCGAGGGCGTCGGCGACCGCCAGCGCCAGCACCGCGTTGGCGACGGCGTGCCGGCCCGGGACGGAGAGCTCCACCGTGCCCCCCCTCCAGCGGAACGTGTAGCGTCCCCCGGTCCCGGGCTCGACGCCCTCCGCCCGGAGGTCCTCGTCCGCCTCGTCGGAGAGCCCCGCCGCCCGCACGCGCGGGTGGATCTGCCGGGCGGTCCGGGCGAGGGAGGGGGGCGTGTCGCCCACGATGACCACCGACCGCTCGGGGTCGATGCCCCGGACCAGGTCGAGCTTCTCCCGAAGGACGCCCTCCACGGAGCCGAGACCCTCCAGGTGGCTCTCGCCGACGGTCGTGATCACCGCCACGTCGGGGCGCGCGACCCGGGTGAGGGCCTCGATCTCGCCCGGCTCGTTCGTTCCCATCTCGACCACCACCGCGTCGGCGTCCTCCGGTGCCGACAGGAGGGTCAGGGGCACGCCGACCCGGTTGTTCAGGTTCTGGAGGGTGGCGTGCACCCGGAGGGTGGTGGCCAGGGCCGCGGCGGTCATGTCCTTCGTGCCGGTCTTCCCCGTCGACCCGGTGATGCCGACGACCCGTGCGGGCAGGGCGTCCCTGCGGTGACGCGCCAGGCGACCCAGCGCCTCCAGCGTGTCCTCGACCGGGTAGAGGGCGACCCGCTCCGCGCCCACGACGGGGTGGGAGACCACGGCGCCGCCGGCCCCGGCCGCCAGCGCGTCGGCCACGAAGTCGTGCCCGTCGAAGCGCTCCCCGATCAGCGCCACGTACAGGTCAGCCTCCGCCGCTCTGCGGGAATCGGTGGAGACGCCGCCGTAGACCCGGTCCTCTTCCAGGGTCACGTCGGTCCGGAGGCCCAGGGCTTCCCGGACGGTCCGGTCGCTCCACGTGAAGGGGCTCACTCCAGGATCTCCCGGATGACCAGGCGCTCGTCGAAGGGCCGCTTCTCGGCGCCCACGACCTGGTAGCGCTCGTGGCCCTTCCCGGCCAGCAGGACGAGGTCGTCCTCGCCCCGGACCCGTCCGAGAGCGAGGGCGATCGCCTTCCGCCGGTCCACCTCGCGCTCGTGCGGCACGCCCGCCAGCCCCGCCTCGAGGTCGTCGAGGATCGCGTCGGGGTCCTCGGTCCTGGGGTTGTCCGAGGTCGCGATGGCGACGTCCGCCCGTCGGGCCACCGCCTCCGCCATGGGGCGGCGCTTGGACCGGTCGCGGTCGCCCCCCGCCCCGAAGACGACGATCAGGCGGCCCCGCACCAGCGGCCTCAGGGTGTCCAGGACACGCCGCAGGGCGTCCGGTGTGTGGGCGAAGTCGATGAGGACCGGACAGGGCCGGTCGGCCACCCGCTCCAGGCGTCCCGGGACCTGGGGAGCCCTCGCCAGGGCCGCCGCGACTCGCCCGGCGTCGTCCCCCAGGGCCAGCGCCGCCCCCGCCGCGCCCAGCGCGTTCTCGACGTTGAAGCGCCCGATCAGGGGGAGCCGCACGGGGTGCGGGACGCCCCGCCAGGACATCCGGAAACGGGCACCCTCGGGCCTCAGCTCCACGGCCTCGGCCCGGAGGTCGGCGTCCGCCTCCACGCCGAAGGTGATGCGACGGGGCGCCTGCGGGAGGCCGATCCACGCCGGGTCGTCGGCGTTCACCACGGCGGCGCTCCCCTCGTCGAGGAGCTCGAGGAGCCTGGCCTTGGCGCTCCGGTAGTCGTCCAGGTCCTCGTGGTAGTCCAGGTGGTCGAGGCCGAGGTTCGTGAACACGGCGACGTCGAAGCGGAGGGCGTCGAGGCGTCGCTGGGCGAGGGCGTGGGACGACGCCTCCAGGACGACGGCCCGGTACCCTTCGTCCGCGAGCTCGCGAAGCCAGTGGAGGAGCTGCACCGGCCCGGGCGTGGTGAGCGCCTCGGTCCCCGGGCGGACGCTCCCATGGTCCTCGACCAGGCCGAGGGTACCCACGGCGGCGGTGGGCCCCCGGGCCGACAGGAGGTGCCGGAGGAGGAGGGCGGTCGTGGTCTTGCCGTTCGTGCCGGTGATTCCGACGGTCTCGATGTCGCGCCAGGGAGAGCCCAGCACGGCGTCCGCGGCGAGCGCGCCTGCGAGGCGGCCCTCCTTCACGACGACCTGCGGGACGTCCAGGCCGGGCACCGGGCGCTCGACCACGGCCGCCGCGGCGCCGCCGCGGACCGCGTCGGCCACGAAGTCGTGGGCGTCGGCGTCGACGCCCCGCCACGCGAGGAACAGGTCGCCCGGCGCCACCTTTCGCGAGTCCTGACAGACCCCGGAGATCGCCGCGTCCTCCGGACCCTCGACCCCGGTGAGGAGGTCTCGCGCCCGGAGGACCCGGATGACCCGCGAGAGAGGGATCGGGCGGGAGGTCAACGCTGCGCCCTCCCGCGCCCGCCGCCGGGCGGAGCCCCCGGCCGGGCCCGAACGAGCACCGTGTCTCCGACGGTCACGACCGCCCCGGGAGACGGGTCCGTCCGACCGGCCGCCCCGGCCCCCTCCCACCGGACCCTCAGCCCCACCGCGTGAAGGCGTCTCGCGGCGATCCGTCCGGGCAGGCCCCTCACGTCGGGGACCACCACGGCCCCGGCCCCGTCTTCCGGGCTTCCGGCCGTTGCGGCGCCGGCCGCCCCGTCTGGCCGGGTGCTCTCCGGCCGGTCGATGGAGAGCGTGGCGAAGCGAACCGACGCCCGGGAGGGCGCCGGCGCATCCGCCCGGTTCGCCTCGATGAGCGCCTCCCGGTCGATGGGAGCGCGCCGGGCCGCGAGGACGGCCTCCATGGTGGCCCGGGTCACCGGGGCCGCCGTCGCGCCGCCGTAGTACCGCCCCCGGGGGCTGTCCAGCTTCACGAAGATCACGAGCTGGGGGTCGTCCGCCGGAAAGAAGCCCACGAACGAGGCGAAGTAGCGGCCCGGGACGTACCCCCTCCCGGGCACGTAGGCGCGGCTCGTCCCGCTCTTGCCCGCCACGCGGAAGGTCCCGAGCCGGGCCGCGGTGCCCGTCCCCTCCTCCACCACGTCCACGAGCACGTCCGCCAGCGCCTCCGTCACCCACGGCGAGACGACCTGGCGGATCTGCCGCGGGTCCTTCCGCTCCACCAGCCGCCCTTCCCCGCTGCGGACCTCCCGCACCAGCCGGGGCTCCATCAACCGTCCCCCGTTGGCCAACGCGCCATACGCCATGGTCATCTGCAGGGGCGTGACCGAGGCCTCGTACCCGATGGCCAGGGACACCGGAGAGCGCGCGGTCCACGCGTCGGGCCTGCGCAGCAAGCCGGAGACCTCGCCCGGGAGGGCGATCCCCGTCTCGACCCCGAATCCGAAGTCCCGGAGCGCCCGGTACTGCTGGGCGTACGAGAGCCGCATGGCGGCCTTCGCGACTCCCACGTTGGACGACACCCGCAGCGCCTCGGCGAGGGTGATGGAATCGTGCGGGACGACGTCTTCGAGGGGGCGGCCGTCGGGAGCGATCCACCGCCCGTGCTCGGCGTAGACGGTGTCGCCGAGACGGGCCAACCCGTTCTCCAGGAGGGCCGCGGCCGTGAACGGCTTGAACGTGGATCCGGGCTCGAACGGCGCGTTGATGGCCGACAGGGCGCGTGCGTGCCCGCCTTCCATCGAGACCAGCGCCAGGACGTCGCCGGTCCGGGGGTCGGACACGAGGATGTCTCCGCCCCGGGCATGGGTGCTCTCGACGGCTTCGGCGAGCGCTTCCTGGGCGATCTCCTGCAGATCCAGATCGAGGGTCAGGCGGACCACTCCGCCGGGATGGGTGGGCTCGACCTGCACCACCGCCCCCGGGATCGCCCGTCCTTCACTGTCCTTGGCGAGCACCTGCCGACCGGGCCGGCCCCTCAGAACCTCCTCGTACCGCTCCTCCACGCCCCCGCGTCCGCGGCCGTCCACGACGGTGCCGAGGACCCCGCGAGCGAGCGCTCCGTGAGGATAGAAGCGCTCGACCTCCCGCTGGAGGTGGATTCCCCGAACCCCGCCCAGCGCCTCGCGTACCGACGGGGGGTAGCGGCCGGGGACGACGTGCCAGGGGTCCGAGGGGTCGGTGACCCGCTCGGCCGTAGCCGCCGAGACGTCCAGGACGTCCTCGAGGAGCCGCCGGGCGTCCTCCCGGCTCCGCAGGGCATCCGGGTCGATCCCCACGCGGAAGCGCTCACGGCTCAGCGCCAGGGGCACCCCGTCGCGGTCCACGATCGTGCCGCGGGCCGCCACGATCTCCTCGGTCGCCCGCTGCTGCGCCGCCGCGATCCGCCGCCACTCGGACGTCTCGACGACCTGAAGCTGGACGGCGCGGGCCACGAGCACGGCCGCACCCACGAGCCACCCCGCCAGCAGGAGCCGCCGGCGGAGGACCGGAACCTCGGCGGGCCCGCGTCGCCGGGTCACCGGACGTCACCCATGAGGTGGACGATCTCCTCGTCGGACGGAACGTGCATGTCGAGACGGGCCCTCGCTTCGGGGACGATGTGCGTGCGACTCTCGAGGTACTGGATCCGGCGGTCGAGGTCGGCGATCTCGGCCCGGGCCAGTGACCGCTCCCGGCGGAGGCTGTCGAGTTCGGCCAGGGACTCGAGCGCCCGGCTCTGCCGCCACGTCACGAGGCTCAACGCGGCCAGGAGAGCGGCGACCGCGAGAGCCACCAGCCCGGACGTGGTGAAGTCGGGCCTCCCGCTCCGGCCGCCCCCACGGCTTCCTCTCCCCTTCATGCCGCCTTCCTCCATGCCCGCAGCCTCGCGCTACGGGCCCTCGGGTTCGCTTCCACCTCGGACGCCGACGGACGGACCGGCTTGCGGGTCAGCGTCTCGCCCAGAGCCCGCCCCCGGCACCGACAGACGGGAAGGCCCGGAGGACAGACGCAGTCGCGACTCCACTCCCGGAACGTGTGCTTCACGATCCGGTCCTCGAGGGAGTGGTAGGCGATCACGACCAGGACCGCGCCGTCGTTCAACGCCTCGCGGATCGCCGGCAGCCCCTCCTCGAGGGCCTCCAGCTCGCGGTTGACCGCGATCCTCACCGCCTGGAAGATCCGGGCCCGGTCCCGGGGAGAGGGCTGGTGACCGAACGCGGCCTGGATCACCTCCACCAGGTCGTCGCTGGTCCTGAGAGGTCGGTCCCCGCGGCGGCGCACGATCTGCCGGGCGATCCGGCGCGCCCGCCTCTCCTCGCCGAATTCCCGGAAGATCCGCTCCAGCTCCTCCTCCGAAGACTCGTCGAGAAGCTCGGCGGCCGTCGCCGTGTCCGCGTCCGCACCGCCCATGCGCATGTCGAGGGGCGCCCCGGGACGGAACGTGAAGCCGCGGCTCTCCTCGTCGATCTGGCGCGAGCTCACGCCCAGGTCGAGGAGCCCCCCGTCGAGGCCCCGGGCGCGGACCTCGATGTCGAGGGTCGCCCGGTCGAATCGGGCCTCCAGGAAGCGGACCCTCTGGCGGTGCTCCGAGAGCACACGGCCGGCCGCCGCCAGGGCGTCCGGATCACGGTCGACCGCGAGGATCCTGCATCCGGGACAGCGCTCCAGGATCCTCAGGGCGTGCCCCCCTCCCCCGACCGTTCCGTCCAGGTAGAGCCCCTCACCCCGGGGGGCCAGCAGCTCCAGGACCTCCGGGACCAGGACCGGCTCGTGGTACCCCTGTCCCGGGGGGGTCATCCGAGGATCCGCTGAGCGAACCGGGTCGTCTCCTCGGAAACGGCGTCGTCGTGGGCCTCCCGGTACCGACCGGGCTCCCAGAGCTCGACGTGATCGATGTTCCCGAGGAAGAGCACCGCCCTCTCAAGGCTCGCCGCCTGCTGCAGCCAGGAAGGCACCAGGATCCTGCCCTGCTTGTCGGGGGTCACCTCGGCGGCCATGGAAAGGAGCCGCCGAACGTAGCGCGCCTCTTCGGCGCCGCTCCGCCGGAGCTCCAGGAGCGCTTGCTGCTTCTCACCCCAGACCGCCTCCGGATACAGCGACAGATACGGCGCCTGCCACTGCAGCAGGACGAAGCGGTCTCCGTCGGCCCCCTGGCGGAAGGCCGACGGAAGGGCGACCCGCCCCTTCCCGTCCATCTGATACTCGAACTGGCCGAAGAAGCCGGTCACCTGGTGGCTCAAAGTGGGGAGAAGTGGTGAGTCGTGGTGACGTGGAGCAAGATACGGTCGGCTCCCTCCCCCGGTCAAGTAGCTTTTTTCCGCTTTTCCTCTCGACATCGCCGGGGGCCCGAAGGGTCTCAGGACCCGTGTCAGCCCTGGCCTTTCCAGGCATTCAGGTGCGCAAGGGCCCGGGGGTATCCGAAGGAAAACCGAAGATCATCGTGGCGCCGTTTTTCCGATTTCCCCGCGTCCCCACCTCTCCCCACCGGGTCGAGAAGCGGGCCGGTCCACCGACCAGGAGGGGGGCCCGCCGTGGTCGACGTCGGCGGTCGGCGAGGCTCGAGACCGGGAACCGGGAAGGCGCGTCCGGAACCGGACGGGAGGGAGGAGAGGGGGGGAGGAGAAGGGGGAAGGGGGGATCCGGGGATCCACCCGGACGAGCGAAGGGGCGCCGCGGATGGTCCCGCGGCGCCCCCGGGGGCTGCCCTCCTGCGCTCCGTCGGGCCGCTCCTCGGGGCGGCCGACGGGTGGCGGAGCCTACCGCCCGCCGGCCCGCTTGATGATCGCCTCCTGGATGGCGATGTACTGGTCCGTCGCCTGGATCAGGCTCCCGAGCTGAAGGTTCGGGTTCTGCTGGGCGTGCGGGCGCGACGCCTCGAACAGCCGCTTGGCCTGCTGGAACATGGGCAGGGTCGCGCGGGCCGTCTCGAGGGTTTGAGGCTGCTCGTCCGCCCGGCCCTTCTGGAGCAGGAAGTACGCGTGCCAGAAGTCCAGCTCCTGGCGCTGGCCGTCGCTCACATCGAACTGCTTGGCCGTCTCCATGTAGCGGATCGCGCGCCCGAGGTCCTTCTGCTGCGTTCCGATGGCGTGCGCGTCGGCGAAGATCAGGCGCGCCATCTGGTCCGGATTGCGGCCGCGGGCCACGGCCTCCTCCAGCTTCGCGACGGCGTCGTCGAGTCGGCCCTGGTCCAGGAGCCACCGGCCCTGGATCGCGTAGAGGTCCGGGTACTCGGGATCGATGCGGGCCACCTCTCCCAGGGCTTCCATGGCCTCGTCCGTGCGCTCCGCCCGCTGCAGCGCCTGGGCGTAGGCCCACCACAGGGAGGCCTCGTCCGGGTGCACCTCGAGAATGCGCTCACCGACCGAGATCGCGTCTTCGGGCTGGTCGAGCTGCGTGTAGGCGTTGATCACGTTCTTGAGGGCCGCCACCGACATCTCGGCGCCCTTCTCCTCGAAGGCCTGCATGTACGCTTCGACCGCGTCGGTGTAGAGGTCGGCGACGTCGGCGGAGATCCCGCCGCTGTCCTGCTCGCCGGCCTCGCTGGCGCGCTGCGCCGCGAGGGCGAAGGCGTAGTTGCCGTAGTCCACCAACAGGTCCGGGTTGTCCTCGACGCCGAGCCCCTCCTCGATGAAGAGCATCGCGCCCTCGGGATCGCCGGCCTCGAAGATCTGGTAGGCGATGTTCCGGCGGACGCCGACGTCTCCGGGGTTCAGCTCGAGGTACTGGCTGTAGTGGGCCCGTCCCTCCTCCGTCATGCCGAGCTGGGACGCCATGTAGCCGGCCAGCTGCAGAGCCTCGTCGTCGAGGGGGTCCTTGTCGACCACGCCGGTGATGGCTTCGTACGCCTGCTGGAGCACGGCGGGGTCGAACGTCGGGTCGTCCTCGGGGCCGCTCTTGGACATCTCGAAGAGCACGCGCGCCCGCTGCTTCTGCAGGCCGAGGTCGTCGGGGTTCAGCTCGAGGGCCTGCTCGCAGGTCCGCAGCGCGTCGTCCCACGCCCGCTCGCTGGCGTACGTGAAGCAGATGCCGCGGATCCGGAGGGCCTGGGTGTACTCGTCGAACTGCTGGAGGATGAGCTGGGCCGCCTCCTCGTCGTCGTCCTCACCGATCGTGAAGGGCTCGAGGGCGAAGCTCGACTGGCTGCTCAGGTCCCAGAACTCGGCATCCACGCGCACCTGGTCGTTCCCGACCTCGGTGTAGCTCGCACAGAGCGCGACCTGCGCGTTGATCTGCGCGCCCAGCTGGCGGGTCGTCGTGCAGTTCAGGTCCTCCATCTTCGTGTTGAACCGCTTGAGCTGGTCCTCGAGCTCGTCCTTCTCGATGGGCTGGTGCGTCGCCAGCCGGTCCATGGCTTCGCGGAGCTTCTCGGCCGTGTCCTTGCCGAAGTCGTCGTCGGCCCCCTGCTGGGGGAAGAAGTTCGGGATGAGGACGCGGAAACGACCCGACGCGTCCTGCGCCGCGGCGCTCGACGCGGTCAGCGCCGACACGACCAGCAGCGCGGCCGCGATGACGAGTGAAGCTGGATTCAGACGACCTTTCATGCTCTCTTCTCCTGGCTTTCCTGCTCGAGGACGACGGGGCGGCCGAGCGGGGCTGTCGACCGTCCCTGCCTGTTGATAACCCGAGTGAACGACATCGGATCCACGGGGTCTCATCGTTCGGCCGGGGGGGTAAAGCCTTATAGTTTATTGGTTGATCAGAGGGACCGTCAACCG
>JASFUL010000134.1:0-10977 GCA_050050315.1 Gemmatimonadota bacterium | reverse complement strand
CCTCCCGGTCGGGATCGGTGGCGATCCAGAAGACGGGCTCGTCCCCTCCTGCCTCCAGGATGGCCTCGAGCGCCTTCTCGCCCCGCTCCGTCCAGACCCACGGGGGCTCCGGAAGCCGTCCCGGCCGGTTGGCCCAGAACGCCTTCCTCGCGTCCTTTCCGTGCTTCTTGCGGTCGTCGGGGAGGGTCTCCACGTGGCCTCCGGTGGAGACCACCTCCCAGTCCTCCCCGAGGTACCTCTCGAGCGTGCGACCCTTGGCGGCGGACTCGATGATGAGGACGTTCATGGAGGAGGCGCGGGCGGATGTGGAGGAACGGGCGAGGGCGGAACGAGTCTCACCCGAGTCGAGCGACGCGTCAACATCGGGCGGTTCTCGACCGGCCGCCCGAGCGTCGGCGCATCCACCGGCCCGGACGTCGCCCCGGACGGCTGCCTCGGCTCAGCCGGGAATGAAGCCGGCGGCGATCCTGTACGCGGCGCGTTCCGCCATCCCGGCCGAGGAGTACCCCACCCGGACGTGTACGGTCTGGCCGGCGACCACGTCGACGGTGAGGGACTCGTTGCCCAGCACGCCCCCCTGATCCTGGTCGCTGAAGTCGACGGACTCCTGGAAGTCGCCGTCCACGTACAGGTCGAGCCGAAGGTCGCCGGTGTCCGCGCGGGTCAGCACGGTGAGCGTCCCGGCCTCGGTGGCGGTCACCTCATACCAGTCGAAGAGGTCCCCCACCCCCGGGTCGAGGACGTCCTCGTGGTCGCCCCCGGGCGCCAGCTCCAGGGCCGCGCTCGGCTTGCCGTCGGGGTCCGGGGGCGCCGCGGCGACCTCGGCGGGCAGGAAGGCGCCACCGACGTGGAAGGAGGCGCCGCCCGTCTCGTAGCTCTCCACGAGCACCCGGTATTCGCCGGGCCACGGGAGCGTCACGACCGACTGCTCGGCGCCCCGGTCGCCTCCCAGGTCGAGGTCGACGGAGCCGTCCGGCAGCGGTTGGTACTCGTCGTCCGTCACGGTGAAGCGCATGTCCTCGCCGCCCCCGCTGCGGACGACGACGGTCAGGAACCCCGCTTCGGGGACCTCCACCGTGTATTCGGCCGTTTCGTCGCCGAGAATCCGACCCGGCTCCATGTCTCCCAGGGGGAGAGGGGTCTGAGCGGCGGCGTGGGCGGGGACGACGATCGCCGCGAGCAGGGTCGAAAGGGACGCGGTGCCGGCGGCCACGATGCGCGAAGCCATGGGATCTCCTCTCGGGTTGGGTTCCGGGCGACGCGGGGGCCCCCGCCGCCGGCGTCCAAGATACGTCCGAGGAGCCGCGGTCGCAGCCGCCGAACACGGCGGGGACCCGGGCCCCGGCGGGAGACCGTTGCGGCGCCGTTCCCGGGTCGGTACTTGTCATCGACCCGCTCCCCCCGCCCTCGGCGGACCTCCCGATGAGACCCTTCGGCTTCATCCGGCTCTACCGCGAAGACGTCGGCTTCCTCCACCGCCTGTACTACCGGCTGGCCGGCGTCGCGGTCGACAACAAGCTCCACTTCCTCTACCTGACGCGCTTCGTCCGCAAGCACGTGGATCGCCCCCTCGCGGGCCCGATCCTCGACGCCGGCTGCGAGTACGGCGACTACAGCTTCTACTTCGCGGACCGCTACCCCGGGTGCGAGGTCCTGGGCATCGACATCGTGGGCCAGTGCATCGACCAGAACGACCGGCTGCTTCCCCGGACGGGACTCGACAACCTCCGCTTCGAGCAAGCGGACATCTGCGAGATCGAATGCCGCGACCGGTTCGGCTTCATCTGCTGCATCGACGTGCTCGAGCACATTCCCGATCAGACGCGGGCCATCGAGAACCTGCACCGCGCGCTGCAGGACGGCGGGTCGCTGTTCGTGCACATTCCGCTGGCGCGCCGCCGACCCGTCGTCTTCGACCGATACCTGACCGAGTTCCACGAGTGGGCGGAGCACGAGCACATCGCCGAAGAGCACACCCGCGACAGCATCGAGGCGCTGTTCGAGGAATGCGGCTTCCGCGTCGTCGCCTCCGAGAGCACCTTCCACCACTACCTGGGCGAGCTCGCGGTGAGCATCCTCATGCTCTTCTACGGGAACACGGCCTTCAATCGTGCCGTGCTCGCCCTGCTGACGCCGCTCCTGTGGGTCCTCGTGCGACTCGACGTCGCCATCCCGTTCGAGAACGGCAACGCCGTCGCCCTGCTGCTGCAGAAGGAGTAGATTTGGAGGTTGTGCCGCGGTCGCGCGCCGCGGTCACCGACCGGGCGCGAGCCACGTCCCGAGGGCGGTGTGGCTCCTGGCCAGGAAGAAGACCGTGCACAGGACCAGCAGGTGCGGAAGGAACCGGAGGCGGCCCGACTGCATCAGCCGGTAGGACGTCATCACCGCGGGGACGGCCAGCAGCAGCGGTGGGACGAGCCAGGCGCTCACCGGGCCGGCCACCACGAACGGCAGCGCGGCGAGGGCCGCGATCCAGGTGGCCATGAAGGCCAGCGTCAGGAGCATCGGCTTGTCCAGTCGTCCCCCGCTCCAGAGCTTCATGCCGCCCCGGGCGTGCCAGCGCTCCTTCCGATAGAACTCGCCGAGCGACTTCGGGTTGCCCAGGTGGACGGCGCGGATCGCCGGATCTTCCCAGACGCAGAAACCGAGGCGATTGAGCCGCACCCCGAGCTCGTAGTCCTCGTCGGTCTCGAGCCGCGCATCGAACCCGTCGATCTCCCGGAACACGCTCGCCCGCACCACGAGGTTCCCGGAGTAGAGGTAGACGGCGGCGTGCGCGGTCGTGGAGCGATTGGCGAACCACGCGCGTTCGATCCAGCGCGCGTCCTCCGGGAGGTCGTAGACCGAGCCGGTGGCGTGGACCTCCGGATCCGACATGACCGCTTCCACGCGGCCTCGCCAGCCCTCCATGAGCAGACAGTCACAGTCGATGAAGGCCAGGAGGTCCCCGCGGGCGACCTCGGCGCCCCGGTTGCGGAGGGCCGCGATGGTGACGCCGGGGATCTCGAGGATCCGCGCCCGGCCCCAGCGGCGCACGATCTCCAGGGTGCCGTCCATGGAGCCGTTGTCCACCACGATCACCTCGTCCCCCGGCCGCATCTGCCGCTCGACGTGCTCGAGGCAACGGGCGATGAAGCGCTCGCCGTCCTTGACCGGGATGATGAAGGTGAGGGTCATCCCGGCCGGGTGCGTGCCGTCCGCGGAGTCTGCGCCGACGACGGGGTGGGGTGCTCGCTCATCCCCCCCACTCGAGGAATGCCGTCCCCGGGGAGATCAGGACGTCGGCCTTCGCCAGGGCGTCGTCCGTCGCCGTGCGTGACTCCATCGTGACCCGTGCGATCCTGGCGGAGGGGAACCGCAGCGTGAGGAGCGTATCGGACAGGGTCGCCTGGAGGAAGTCGAGGGACGTCGGGAGAGTCAGTCCCCGGCGTGCCGCGTCCTCGAACGGCTTCGCGTCGTCGGCCCGAATGCGGATCCCGAAGGATTCCGGCGCGCCCGGCGGGCTCACGGTCACGGAACCGATCCGGTCGACGCTCTCCGTGGGCAGATTGCCCATCTCGAATCTGAAATTGCTGCAGAGCCACGTCTTCGATCCGGTTCGGGTGGCTCTGAGAAGCTCACCGCGGCCGGTCCTCTGTTTCATCGAATCGACGGCGAGCGAGACGCGCAAGATGCCCACGTCGGAGCTGGCGGCGTCGGGCGCGGGGAAGCGGATCTGCCCGACCTTCGCGCCTCTGAACTCCAGAATCGAGATGGACCTGAAGTTGTAGTCGGTCTGCGTGATCTTCCCGCTCGTGAAGGAGGCGCGTCCCCCCATGGACCTCGTCACCCAGTCCTGGAATCCTCGGGGCATGCCTAGCGGGCACATCAGCGTGAGCGGTGCGACGAGCGACGACCCCGTGCGAGACGAGCTGTCACTGGTCTCGACGTCCGCCAGGGCCGTCGGCCCCGTCACGCCATCGAGCTCGAGGAAGTGCATGGCGGGTCTCCGAGGCCAGGATCGAACCGGGAGGGACGGGCAGCACACGACGCTGGGTCGCCACTCCGGGAAGCCCCGGGGGGCCGGCGTGTCATGCCGCCTCGTCGACACATATACCGGGCCGCCGGTGCGGAAGGCCAGGCTCCTCTGCCGGCCGGGCCTCAGGAGTCCGACGCCTCCTCGGCGTTGCGCCCCGGCCCCCTACCGCCTCCCCGCCCCCTCTCCGATCGAGTACAGATAGGCCGAAGCACCTGGCCGAACGATGCTGTCCGTGACCTCCCCCCGATCCTCGAGCAACCACCGGAACAGCTTCTTCTCGTCCACGTCGCCCCAGGTGTAGACGTGGGAGAAGATCACCCACCATTCGCCCTCGTCCACGACTCCGGCCAGCTCCCTCCGATAGGCGGTCCAGTCTCCACGATGCTGGGACGAGAAGTGGACCGATCCGGGTGGGATGCCCGCGGTGGCCGCCGGGGCGACCGCCCGTGCCCGGGGGCCGCCGGCGGGCATCGGCAGGCCGATCCGGTCCGCGTAGACGCTGTACGCGTTCCGGGCGCCGTAGTACACGAGGATCCTCTGACGCGGAGTCCGCCGTCGCGACGCGTACTCCATCACGGGACCGATCTCCTCGTACCCTCCCTCCGGGGACATGGCCAGCGTGGACTGGGCGAGCGGCGGCACGAGCAAGGCGACGGCGCCGACCAGAAAGACACGGCGCGCCGATGCGGTCAGGTGCGCCGACACCTCGCGCGCCCCCTCCCCGATCCCCAGCGCCATCAACGGAGCGAGGAACAGCAGCATCCGCCCGGTATACGGCCACTTTTCCAGGGAGGACGCGGCCAACGTGGCCGCGACGGTGAGGAGGAACGCGGCACCGATCCCGTCGGGTCGTCGCAGAAGCGAGAAGAGGCCCACCAGGAACAGCCCCAGTCCCACCGCGTTCGCGTCCACGGACCCGACGGCGAAGTCCAGGCTCGCCCGGATCGTCTCGATCGACGCGTCGAGATACCAGTAGAGGTCCCGGGCGGAGGACGGAACGACCGGCGCGAATCCGTCGCTCCAGTACTCGACCAGAGAGGCGTTGCCCAGGACGGGGCGGAGGAGGGCGACGAAATGAACGGCGAAGCTCAGGACGGGGATGAGCAGGATCCCCGCGACGGTCGCCGTCGACGGTCCGCTGTCCCAGGAGCGCCGGGACCTGTAGAGGAGCCACGATCCGAAGCCCGCAGTCACGAACGACGCCGGGTAGGAAAACCATACGCCGACCGCGGCCAGCACGCCGAAGACGGCGACGGCGGGCATGGACCGGCGCCGCTCGGCCTCGGCGAGGCCGAGGGTCAGCAGGCACACGACCAGAACGTCCAGGCTGTAGGGCTTCAGGTCGCTGGACCACCGCACGAGCGGTGGCGCCACGGCGAAGCACCAGCTCGCGTACAGCGCCGCCGACCGGGAAAGGAGACGCCTGCTCAGGACCATGAAGGCGACGAGGGCGGCGACGCCGGCCAGACAGGGGAAGCTCCGCAGGCCGAGCTCCGAGACGCCGAAGAAGCCGTACAGCGCCTTCTCGACGATCAGGAATCCCGGAGGCGCGGCCTGATTGAACGCCAGGGGCTCGGCGAGACCGGCATAGCCTCTGGCCATGAGATTGAGGAGCAGGCTCGCCTCGTCGAGCCTGAACGAGCGCCCCCGCAGCCAGGGGATGAGACGAGCCGCGACGCCCACGGCGAGCGCGAGGAGCCAGAGGGCCCGCACCCGCGGCTCACGGGCGGAGGCGGACTTGGAACGCTGGAAGATGCTCTCTCCCGGGTCGGTCGGCCGGACAGTGGGATCGAAGGCCTCCACAAGAAGCGTCGGAGCCCGCCGCCGCCACCCCCCGGGCACCACGCCGGGCTCGCCGCCTTCGCCGAGGTGTACGTCCGCGACCTCGGGACATCCGCGGCGGCCCTGCGGAATCGAAGGGGCCGTCGGACGCCTTGACGGCCCTTGCGGTGGCCGGGTACTCTCGCCGTGGGTCCTCGAGCGTCCACGGGCTCTCTCGTGCTCGTCCTTCCTCTTCCCCCGCCGGTAGCGAGGTTCCCACGGCCAGAATGGTGCGAACGGCTCGGCTCCTCCCGGGGAGGGGGTACGGGTGTGCCCGGGATCCCGGGGCCACTGCCGCCGGCCCCGAAAGGTCCCGACTCCCCCGCGCTGCCGCCTAGAGGATGGCCGGCGGGGGAGAGGTGGGGGGCCGATCGGTCGGCATCGACGACCTGAACGTCGACGGGAGCACCGTCGCCGTGGACAGCGCGGTGATCGCAAAGGCGCGAGGACTCACCGGCCGGGACGTCGAGGTGGTGGGGTTCGATCGCCGCTCCCTGCTGCCGCCCTACGAGGACCCGGTCACCCTGGCGGTGAACGCGGCCCTGCCCCTGGTCGAGTCGGCCGGCCGGGACGCCTTCGAGTTGCTGATCGTCGCGACCGAGACCGGGCTGGACTGGGGCAAGCCGCTGAGCAGCTATGTCCACCGGCACCTGCGACTCGGGGCGAGATGCCGCAACCTCGAGGTGAAGCACGCGTGCTACGGCGGGACGGCGGCGATCCAGCTGGCGACCACATGGTCGCAGACCGACGAGGCCACCGGGAAGAAGGCCCTGGTCGTCATGACCGACGTGGCACGGCCCCACTTCGGCGACCCCGGGGAGCTGACCGCGGGCACGGGTGCGGTCGCGGTGTCGGTGGCGGCGGAGCCGAGGGTCCTGACCATCGAGCCCGGGAGCGGCTACTCCAGCCGCGAGGTCTACGACGTGGCCCGGCCCACGGCGGCCGGCGAGTGGGCCGACCCGGTCCTGTCGATCGCCGCGTACCTGGACCTCGTGGAAGAGGCGTGGGAGAGCTACCGCGGCGCCACGGGGTCGACGGAAGCCATCGGCGAACGCTTCCGCTACCTCCTGTTCCACACGCCCCTGGTATCGCTCGTCCAGGATGCCCACCGACTGCTCCTGGAAGCCGAGCCCGGCCCCGTCGCGCCCGACGAGGTCCGCCGCAGCTTCGATCGCATGGTCCGGCCTGCCCTGGGATACGCCCGCGAGCTGGCGAACACCTACTCCGGCAGCGTCTACGTCCTCCTGGCGAGCCTGCTGGACGGGGCTGCCGAGCTGGACCCGACCGCGCGCATCGGCATCTGCTCGTACGGCTCGGGCTCCTGCGCCGAGATCTACGGCGCACGGGCGTCGGAGCCGGCGCGCGCCACGGTCCGCCGCCACCGGATCGGGGAGCACCTGGACGCCAGGACGCCCGTGGACATCGCCCAGTACGAACGGCTCGTCCGGGAGACTGCCACCGTGCTCACGGCAACGGACTACGAGCCCTCGCGCGACTTCCTGCCGGGCCTCTTCGAGCGGAGCTACGCGGGGCGGGAGCGACTGGTCCTGAGAAGGATCGAGCATCACCACCGGCAGTACGCCTGGTCCACGGACCAGGACGGACTGACCTGAACCTCCCCGACGGACGAGCAGATCCTTGGCAACACGGCTGCGCTTGAAGATCCGGGACGAGCGAGGGCGGGAGCGCCTCACCCCCGCCCTGGTCGAGCATCTGATGTCGGCGCTGACGGAAGCCCGAGGCGCCGGGATCGTCACGCTGGAGAGCGACGGCGAGGTCTTCTGCGACGGGATGGACCTGGGCGGGCTGGACGGACGCGACGTCGACGCCGCCGCGGCGCTCCACCGGTTCGCGGAGCTGCTGGACGCGGTGGAGGGGACGCCGCGGCCCGTGGTCGCCCTCGTCCACGGAGCGGCCCGGGGCGGCGGCGTCGGCCTCGCGGCGGCGGCGGACGTCGTCCTCGCGACGCCCGCCGCGACGTTCGGTCTGCCCGAGGTCCTCTTCGGGCTGATTCCGGCCGTGGTGTTCCCGGTGCTCGCCCGGCGGGTGGGGCACGCCCGCGCACGCAGGCTGGCCCTGAGCGCCTCGACTCTGACGGCCCACGAGGCCCGGGCCATCGGCCTGGTCGACGAGGTGGCCGACGACCTGGAGGTTGCGCTCGGGGTCCACGCTCGGCGCTTCGATCGCCTGGACCGTCGGGCGCTGGCCGGCGTGAAGTCCATTGCCGCGGCCTGGGCTTCGGGCTCCGGGGGCTATCGCCGCGATGCCGTCGCCCGTTTCGGCGAGCTGCTGGCCAGTCCCGAGACGCGGGACCGCATCGGCCGCTTCCTGGCAGGCGAGACGCCGTGGCCGGACGGAGACACATCATGAACCTGGCCGGAAAGGTGATCCTCGTCACCGGGGGCTCCCGAGGCATCGGCAGGGCGTGCGTGCTGGACGCCGTCGCCCGCGGCGCGCGGGTGGTGTTCTGCAGCCGCCACGACGGCCCGGAGCGCCGCCAGACCGAGGCCACTGCGGCCGCGGTAGGTGGAGCCGACGCCGCGATCGGGCTCACCACCGACGTCTCGGACGAGACGAGCGTGACCCGTCTGTTCGAGGAGGCGCGCCAGCGCTTCGGTCCCCTGCACGGCGTCGTCAACAACGCCGCCGTCAGCCGTGAATCGCTGCTGGTCTCCACCACCACCGAGGACTGGGACGCGGTGATCGCGGTCAACCTCACGGGAGGCTTCCTGGTCGCCCGCGAGGCCCTTCGCACGTTCCTCGAGGAGGGCCGAGGCGGGCGGATCGTGTCCATCGGCACCGTCTCCCTCTTCGGCATCTCGGGCAACGCGAGCTACGCCACCGGCAAGGGCGGGCTGGCCGGCCTGACCCGCCAGATCAACCGGCAGCACGCCGGCGACGGAATCGTGGCCGCGATGGTGATTCCGGGCTACGTCGAGACGACGCTCTCGGCGGGGATCTCCGAGTCGGCGAGGCAGAGCCTGATCGACGGCTGTCCGATGCGCCGTCCCGGTTCCCCCGAAGAGACCGCGTCGGTCGTGTCGTTCCTGCTCTCGGACGCCTCGGCGGGAATCGAAACCCGGACGCTCTTCGCGTCCGGCGGGCTCCGGGAGGCCCCGCCGTGAGCTCCGCGCTCTTCTCCGTGACGCCCCGCGACGAAGCCGTGGCCTCGCTGCGCATCGCCACCGACGACGATCCGTACCTCGGACCGTCCTGGGCGGACGGATTCGCCAGCGCCATCCATGAGCTCGGCGGAAACGGCTCGCTCCGCGCCGTCGTCCTCGAGGGCGCCGACCGCCACTTCTCGGCCGGAGCCACTCGCGACGCCCTCGCCGACGCGAGCGCGCGCGGTGCCCTCCCGGAGTACGCCGGGCGGGCGGCCCGGGCGCTCCTCGACCTTCCCGTGCCGACCATCGCCGCCGCCCGGGGCCACGCGGTCGGCGGAGGCCTGCTGCTGGCGCTGTGGTGCGATGCCGTGGTGCTGGCCGACGAATCGCTGTACGGGGCCAACTTCATGCAGCTCGGACTCACCCCCGGAATGGGCGCGACCCACGTGATTCCTCAGGCCTTCGGCGAGCCGCTGGGACGGGAGCTGCTCTACAGCGGTCGCATGCTCACCGGGCGCGAGATCCAGGAGGCGCGGTGCCCGCTCTCCCACGCCGTGCGGCCGCGAGGGGAGGTCCTGGAGCGGGCCCTGGCCCTCGCCCGGGAGATCGCGGAAGCGCCGCGGGAGGCGATCGTGCTCCTGAAGCGGAACGTCGCCTCCAGGAGGAGGGAGAGGCTGGAGCGAGCGCTCCGGACCGAGGACGCCGCGCATCGCCGGCTCTTCGAGCATCCCGCGCTCGCGGAAGAGATCGCCCGCCGGTACCCGGCCGGCCCCACACCCGAGCGAGGGGACGTATCGTGACAGCGACCGTGGACCTAGGGGGTGGCGTCGTGATCGTGACCGGCGGCACCCGGGGCCTCGGGAAGGCCCTCGGCATGGAGTTCGCCCGGGCCGGCGCCACCGTGTTCCTCACCCACCGCTGGCACAGCGTGGACGAGGACGAGCTCCGCGGTGAGTTCCAGGCCGAGTCCCTTCCCTCTCCCTGCATCGTGGAGAGCGACGCGAGCGACCCCGACGCCGCCCGGGACCTCGTGCGGGAGGTCGCGGACCAGCCGGGACGCCTGCGGGCCATCGTCAGCAACCTCGCCTTCGCGCAGGTCGTGGAGGATGTCCGGGACCTCGACCGCACCTCGCTCGAGCTGTCGCTCCGTTACTCGACGTGGCCCGTCCTGCACCTCCTGCACGCGGCGGAGACGATCCTCGGGTACTACCCGCGCTACGCCCTCGGCATCTCCAGCGACGGCGGCGCCGTCTGCCACCCGGGGTACGACATGGTGGGCGTGGCGAAGTCCGCGCTGGAAACGCTGTGCCGCTACCTCGCGCTCCGCCTCCGGCGCCACGGCGTGCGCGTGAACGCCGTCCGGTGTGGTCCCATGGATACGACCAGCACCCACGCCACGTTCGGCGACTCCGTGCCGGACCTCGATCTCCTCCGACGGCAGGGGATGATCCTGGAACCCCGCTCCGTGGCCCGTGCCTGCGTCGCGCTCTGCAGCGGCCTCATGGACAGCGTCACCGGCCAGGTCCTCACGGTCGACGAGGGCGTCTCGCTGGTGAGCCCCGTCGTCTGGCTCACCGACCGCGGCTGGCCGGGTCCGCTGCCCCCTCCGGAGGTGGACGGGTGAGCGCGACGCAGGAGTGTCCACCACGGGCGAGGGCATGGTTCGAGGCCGCTTCGGCGCGGCCCCTGATTCCGGCGGCGGAGCGGCGGCGAGGCCCGGCGCTGGACCGCGTCGAGATCCGGCGGCTCATCCCCCACCGGGACCCCTTCCTGTTCGTCGACCGGATCACCTGCGTCGACCGGGACAGCTCGACGATCGTGTGCCGCTACGACCTCGGCCGGGGCGGGAGGCTCGTGGCGGGGCACTTTCCTTCGAGACCGGTGTGGCCGGGGGTCCTCCAGATCGAGGCCATCGGCCAGGCCGGCCTCTGCCTGGCCGGGTTGCTCGGAGAGGCGGGCTGGGACGAAGCCGAACGGGGTGTGGCGCTTACGCACATCCTCGGTGCACGCTTCGTGCGACCCGTCACGCCC
>JASFUL010000133.1:0-10981 GCA_050050315.1 Gemmatimonadota bacterium | reverse complement strand
GCACCGACATGCCACTCTCGCGGGGACTGCGGGCATACCTCCGGAAGAGGGAGCGGCTCGGGTGACGTTCCTGAGTCCGCTCTTCCTGCTGGCGGCCGCCGCGGCGGCCGTGCCCGTGCTGCTCCACCTCTACCACCGTCACGAGAATCGCCGCGTCGTCTTCCCGGCCCTCCGTTACCTGCTCCGGACCGAGCGGGAGCACGCCCGCGCCATCCGTCTGCGCCAGTGGCTGCTCCTGCTCCTGCGCGTGGGCGTGGTGCTCCTGCTGGCAGTCGCCGGAGCGAGGCCGCTCCTCCGGGGCGGGAACGCCTCCCACGAGCCCACGGCCCTCGCCGTGGTGCTGGACAACTCCCTGAGCTCGGGGAGGATCGTGGGTGCCGAGCGCGTCCTCGACGTCCTGAAGGCCAGAGCACGCGAGGCCCTCCAGGCGGCCGGACCGGACGACCTCGTCTGGGTGATCCGGGCCGGAGAGCCCTGGGACGTGGCCCAGCCCGGCGCCGCCGCGGACGCGCTGGACGGAGTGGCCACCACCGAGCCCACGGCGGCCCGCGGGGATCTCCGGGCGGCGCTGGTGAGGGCCAGCGGTCTCGTCCTCTCGGCCGGCATGCCGGCGGCCGAGATCCACCTCCTGTCCGACCTGCAGCGGACCGCCTTCGGGGGCCCCGGGGATGCGGGTCCGGCGGGCGAGCTGCCCGTCGTCGTCTACGCGGCCCCGGGACCGGACGGACCGAACCGGTTCCTCCAGCGCCCGGTCGTCGGCGAGGGGCTTCCCCCCCTCGCGGGGCAGCGCACCCGGATCTCGGTCACCGTGGCGTCGAGCGGGGCCGCGGACACGGCGCCGCGGCTGCCCGTCCGGGTCGTCACCGGAGAGAGGATCCGGGCCGTCGGGAGCGCCCGCCCCGGCGAGGACGTCGTGCTCTCCCTCGGGCCGTTCGCCGGCGGCGTCGTGGAGGGGTTCGTGGAGACCGACCCCGACGCCCTGGGAGCCGACGATCGGCGCTGGTTCGCGTTCGAGGTGCGGCCCCCGGTCGGCGTGGAGAGACGGGGCGGGCCCTCGTTCTTCCTCGACCAGGGGCTGGAGGTGCTGCGACGAGCCGGGCGGGTGCGGAGCGCGGACAGCGGCGCCGACGTGCTCGTCTCCGTGGGCGGGGATGGGCTCGAGGACCGGAGCGGCGTCGCCGCCGTGGTCGTGCCGAGCGCCGATCCGGCCCTCCTCCCGGCACTCGACCGGCGGCTCGCGGCCGCCGGCATTCCATGGCGCTACGAGGCGCCGGAGGTCGGTGGAGAAGCCGAGGTCGCCGAGAACCGCCTGCCCGTGGACCTCCAGGGAGTGGGCGTGCGGCGCCACTACCGGCTGCGGCCCGTCGGAGAAACGGCGGGCTCGGGAGCCGACGCTCCGCCGGCCGGGGCGATCCCGGCGCGCCTCTCCTCCGGCGACCCGCTCCTCGTCACGGGCACCGCTTCGGGCGGAACGTGGATGCTCGTCGCCACTCCCTTCGACCCCGAGTGGACCGATCTTCCGGTCGGCGCGTCGATGGTGCCGCTGCTCGAGTGGGCCGTGGCGCGTTGGGCCGCCGCCGGCGACGAGCGGAGGCGGGTGCTGGCGGGAGAGTCGCTCCCGACGCCCCCGGGGGCCACGGCGGTGAGGGACCCCGAGGGGACCGTTCATCCCGTCGGCGGCGCCCGGGCCTTCCGACGCACGGCCGCGGCCGGGGTCTACGAGGTGCTCGCGGAAGACCGAGTCCTCGAGCGGGTGGCCGTGAACGCCCCCGTCGCCGAATCGCTGCTGGACCCCCTCGAGGCCGGCGAGGTGGAGGCCGCGGTGGGCCCCGGGGCGGTCGTGGTATCGGACCCGGCGGCGTGGCGCCGTCAGGTCTTCCGGAGCCGCCAGGGACCCGAGGTGTGGCGACCCGTGCTCCTGGTGGCGCTGGCCCTGCTGCTGCTCGAGGGATGGATCGCCGCGAGTGGCGGTCGGGGACGGAGCGCGTCCGAGGATGTCGGCACGGGCCGGAGCCGGACCATCGGAACGCCGGAGGGGGGATGGGGTGACCCGTTGCGGGAATCGACACCCGCCGGGGCCACTCGCCGGGAAGATCGATGAAAGGACCCACGGGACCGCGTCCCGCCGAGGAGATCGTGCCGGAGTACCACCACGCCATCGTCGAGGCCCTCGCGTCGTGCCCGACGTGGAGGACACTCCTCCGGCGCCTGCCGGGGCCGGGCGAGATCCATCGCCTCGGCGGCGCCCGGGGATCGGTCGGCTCGGTCGCGCTGGCGGCCCTCCACCGGGATCTCCCGGAGCGGGTCTTCGTGGCGGTCGCCGCGGACCCCGCGGGTGCGGCGTCGGTGGAGGCGGACCTCGAATCGCTGCTCGGAGAGGGTCACTCCCGCCTCTATCCCCAGAGGGAGGCCCTCCCCTACGAATCGGACGAACCCCACCTGGAGATCGGTGGGCTCCGGGTCGAGGCGGTGGAGGCGCTCTTCACGGGCCGGGCGCGCCTCCTCGTGACGACGCTGCGGGCGCTCCAGGAGAAGGCGCCGGTCCCCGACGCACTCGCCGCGCTCCGGATGACCCTCCGCGAAGGAGAGGAACCGGGCTTCGAGGCCCTCCAGGAGGCTCTCGAGACCCGGGGGTTCGAGCGCACCTCGATGGTCGAGGAGGTCGGCCAGTTCGCCGTCCGCGGCGGCATCCTCGACTTCTTCTCCTTCGGCGCACCGGAGCCGGTGCGAGTGGAGTTCTGGGGGGACGAGATCGTCTCGATCCGCACGTTCGACATCCTCGACCAGCGCTCCACGGGCGATCTCCAGGAGGTCCACGTCCTTCCGGTGGACTTCCGCGTCCCCGGCGGCGGGAGAGGGAACGGGGGACGACCCGGCCGTCACGCCGGGTCGGGGACCGGGAGTCACAACCGCTCGCTTCTGGACCTCCTCCCGGGCGAGGCGGTGCTCGTGAAGCTCGGGGACGACGTCTGGGAGGAGGGCGTACGCCGGACGTGGCGCCACGTCGGCGAGGTCCACGACGAGATCGTCGGACAGGGTCGCACGGTCCCCGCGCCGGGCGAGCTGTTTCTCGACCCGGTCGAGGCGCTCGGGCGGCTGCGCGCGCTCCCGCGGCTCGACGTCCGGACCGGGAACGAGGGCGACACGGTCCTGCCCACCGCGTCGCCTCCACCCGTGGAGCGCGACATGGACCGGCTCCAGGCGATCCTGCGGGAAGGGGCCGCCACCGGCCGCCGCACCCTGCTGCTCTGCGACAACGAAGGCCAGGCACACCGGCTGGAGGAGATCCTGGGAGACGGCCGGGGCAGACGGCCCGGCACGCTCCCGCAGGGCGCGCAGGTCGCCGTCGGATCGCTGGAGTCGGGCTTCCTGCTGGAGTGCTCCGACCCGCCCCTCACGGTGCTCGTCGACCACGAGATCTTCCGGCGCTCCCGACGGGTCCGGCGCGGGCGCCGCTTCCGGGGCGCGGTGGCCCTCGAGAGCCTCGCCCAGCTGACCCCCGGCGACTACGTCGTCCACATGGACCACGGCGTTGGACGCTTCACCGGCCTCGAGCAGCTGGAGATCGCCGGCGAGGAGATGGAGTCGATGACGATCGAGTACGCCGGCGGCGAGCTCCTCCGCGTGCCCGTGTACCGGCTCGATCTCGTCGAGCGGTGGGTGGGGGAGAGCGACGACTCCGAGCCGCCCCGGGTCCACCGGATCGGCGGTCGCAAGTGGAAGACGCTCAGGCGGAGGACCGAGGCGGCCATCGAGCAGATGACCGCCGAGCTGCTTCAGCTCTACGCCCGGCGCGAGGTGGCGTCGGGCCACTCCTTCCCACCCGACACCCGCTGGCAGAAGGAGATGGAGTCGAGCTTCCTGTACGAGGATACGCCGGACCAGCGGAAGGCCGCCGAGGACGTGAAGCGCGACATGGAGTCGGCCAGGCCCATGGACCGTCTGGTGTGCGGCGACGTGGGCTACGGGAAGACCGAGGTGGCCGTGCGCGCGGCCTTCAAGGCCGTCCAGGACGGCAAGCAGGTGGCGGTACTGGCGCCGACCACCATCCTGGTGGAGCAGCACCGACACACGTTCGAAGAGCGCCTGGCCGACTACCCGGTCCGCATCGGCGCGCTCTCGCGCTTCCGCACGGCGCAGGAGACCCGGGACCTCCTGGAGGCCCTCGAGGCCGGGGGCCTGGACATCGTCATCGGCACGCACCGACTCCTCTCGAAGGACATCGCCTTCCACGACCTCGGCCTCGTCGTGGTCGACGAGGAGCAGCGCTTCGGCGTCCGGCACAAGGAGAAGCTGAAGGAGCTGAAGGCGTCGGTGGACGTGCTCACGCTCACCGCGACGCCCATCCCCCGCACCCTCTACCTCTCCCTCTCCCGCGTCCGGGACCTGAGCCTCATCCGGACGCCCCCGCGGGACCGGATGCCGATCATCACCCACGTGCTCCCCTGGAGCGACGCCATCGTCGCCGAGGCCGTCCACCGGGAGCTCGATCGGGGCGGCCAGGCGTTCTTCCTCCACAACCGCGTCGAGACGATCCACACCGCGGCGGAGAAGGTTCGGCGGCTGGTGCCCGAGGCGCGGGTGGACGTGGCCCACGGTCAGATGGCCGCCGGGAAGCTCGATCGGGTCATGACGCGCTTCGTGGACCACGAAGACGACGTGCTCGTGTGCTCGTCCATCATCGAGAACGGCCTCGACGTACCCAACGCCAACACGCTCATCGTGGACCGCGCCGACCGTTTCGGGCTCAGCCAGCTGTACCAGATCCGCGGGCGCGTGGGCCGTTCGGCGCGGCGTGCCTACTGCTACCTGATCGTACCGAACAACGTGACCGAGGACGCCGAGAAGCGGCTCCGGGTCCTCGAGCACTACACCGAGCTGGGGAGCGGGTACTCGGTGGCTCTCCGCGACCTGGAGCTGCGGGGGGCCGGGAACCTCCTGGGCGCGGACCAGTCGGGCTTCGCCCACGCGGTGGGAATCGACGCCTACCTCCGCATGCTCGAGCGGACGGTCGAGCGTCTGCGCGAATCCGGAGACGACGCCGAGCGGCCCGATCCCGAAGTGACCCTCGATGGATCGGCCTACCTCCCGGACGGGTACATCTCCGACGCGAGCCAGAAGCTGCACCTCTATCGGCGCATCTCGAAGATGCGGGCACAGTCCGAGGTGGAGGAGCTGCGCCGGGAGATGCGGGACCGCTTCGGAACGCTCCCGGCCGAAGCCGAGCGACTGCTCGAGGCCACGCACCTGCGGATCCTGGGCGGACGGCTCGGCGTCGAGCGGATCCTGGTGCGCGACCGGGAGGCTCGGCTCACCTTCCACCCGGGGGTGGTACCGCAGCTCAGGGCCCTCGACCGCCCGCTCGAGGACCGCCAGGTGGACGTGGAGGTCCGGCGCATGGCCCCCTTGTCGCTGGCCCTGAAGCGGGTGGGCCCGGAGCCGCTCGCGTCGACGTTGGTCCGGGCGCTCACCGCCCTGTTGACGTCCGAGGGAGAGGCGGCCGCCTAGACGCGTGCGTCGCCGGAAACGACCTGCTCGCCGCCGACGGCAGCACAGGGCCGGCGCGACGTCGAGTGCACGAGGACCACGAGGAGAACCATGAGGAGATCTGGACGCCGACTCATCACGACGCTGGCCTGCGGGCTGACGCTGGCCGGGTGCGACACCGGCCCGGACGCCCTCCTGCTGGCCCGCGCGGCGGACCACCGCCTCACGGTGGACGAGGCCGTACGCCTCCTGGCCGGGGCCAGGGATGTCCCGAACCAGCCCGAGCTCGTCGAGACCTTCGCGAACCTCTGGGTGGACTACACCCTCCTGGCGCACGCGGTGGCCGAGGACTCCACGCTCTCCCAGATCGACTTCGGTCCGCTGGTCGACCAGCAGGTGGAAGTGTGGGCGATCGGCGAGCTCCGCGACTCCATGGTGACACCGGACACGACCATCTCCGACGACGAGCTGCGGACGCTGTACGAGGCGGAGGGCTCGGGGGTCGAGGTGCACGCGCGTCACATCCTCGTGGCCTTCCCCCAGAACGCGACGTCCCAGGCGCAGATCGACTCGGTGCGACGTCTGGCCGGCGAGCTCCGGGACCGGGCGCTGGCGGGAGAGGACTTCGCGGCCCTGGCCCGGGAGTTCAGTGACGATCCGGGGAGCGCCAGCCGGGGGGGCGACCTCGGGTACTTCCCCCGGGGTGAGATGGTGAAGCCCTTCGACGAGGCGGCCTTCGCCCTGCAGCCGGGTGAGATCAGCGACGTGGTGGAGACGCCCTACGGGTACCACGTCATCCGCGTGGAGGACCGGCGGGTGCCCGACTTCGACGAAGTCCGGCAGCGGATCCGCGGCCAGGCCCTCCGAAGGCGGGTGTTCGAGGCCGAGTCGACGTACGTCGCCGGGATCATGGAGGGCGCGGGAGTCGAGGTGACGGAGGACGGAATCGAGCTCACCCGACGGATGGCGCGGGATCCACGGACCCGGCTCTCGGGAAGGGCCGCGCGGCGTACCGTGGCGAGGTACGCCGGCGGCGAGATCACCGTCGGCGAGGTCCGCGACTTCATGCTCACGGTCCAGCCGCAGTACCGTGCCCAGGTGACCGGCGCCGACGACGACGTGGTCCGGGACGCGGTGATCCAGGACCTCGTGCGCCGCGAGATGCTCCTCGCTCGAGCCCGGGACGCCGGCTTCGAGCCGTCCACGGAGCGCGTCGATTCCGTGACCGAGATCGCACGTCAACGCTTCCTGGCCACCGCCCGGCAGCTGGGGCTGGCGTCTCTCGAGGCGCAGCCCGGCGAGAGCTCCGACGCGGCCCTCGAGCGCAGGGTCAGCGACGTGCTGGAGTCGATGCTGAGGGGAGAGCGCGAGGTCCTCCCGGTCAGCGCCATCGGCTTCATCCTTCGCCGCGCCTACCCGTCGGAGGTATACGTCGAGTCCGCGGTACCGCGCGTGATCGACGGCGTCGCGGACGCCCGGGGGCCCACCGGAGCGCAGGCACCCCCCGGACGGGAGCCCCGACCCGACACGGCGGCGCCCGGCGGTGGTTGAGTCCCCGGGAACCCCCTCGTTCCGGACGGTTTACGAACATCCGGAGCGTCCGGCGCGGGGGTCCGTGGCCGGGCCGCCCCGCCCGTTCCGGCACGCAGTCTGGTCCCCCAGCGGTAGCCCCACGAGAACATGAGCTTTCGTCGATACATTCCCTGGACTCGCGGGGCGGCCGTCGCGGTGGCCCTGACGCTCGGCCTCACCGCTCCGGCGACCGCCCAGGGCGTCGCCGGCGAGGCGAATCCGTTCGGAAACGACTCCACCCTGGTCGACCGGGTCGTCGCGCTCGTGGGCGACTCGGTGATCACGATGACCGAGGTCATCGCCGAGTACCGGGTGGCCCAGCAGAGCGGGCAGGAGGTCACGCCCCGGCGGGTCCTGGACGAGCTCGTCAACGTGCAGTTGATGCTCCAGGCCGCCGCCCGCGACTCGACGCTCGAGGTCCCGACCGACGAGCTGGACGAGCGGGTCGAGGACGCGGTGGAGCAGGTTCGCGGACGCTTCCCCGACGACCGCACCTATCAGCAGGCGCTCGAGCAACAGGGGCTGACGCCGCAGGAGTACCGCCAACAGCTACGCGAGCGCATCCGCGTGGAGCAGCTCCAGCAGATGTTCATCCGCAAGCATCTCGCCTCCACGCCGGCCGTGGCCGTCACCGAGGAGGAGATGCGGGACTTCTACGAGGCGAGGCGGACCACGCTCCAGGAGCGCCCGGAGCTCCTGACCCTGCAACAGGTGTTCGTGGAGCCGACGGCCTCCGATTCGGCCTGGGCAGCGGCCGAGGCCGAGGCCGACAGCCTTCGGGCGCTCCTGGCCGAAGGCGCGGACTTCGCCGAGATGGCGAAGGAGAACTCGGACGACCCGGCGTCGGCCACCGAGGGCGGGGACATGGGCTGGTTCCGGCGGGGCGTCATGGTGCGGGAGTTCGAGCAGGCCGCCTTCAACCTCAGGGACGGTCAGATCAGCCAGCCGGTGCGGACCCGGTTCGGGTATCACCTCATCAAGGTCGAGAAGCAGCGGCCCGGCGAGGTGAAGGCTCGTCACATCCTCGTGCGCCCCGCCGTTTCGGCCGACGACGACGCGCGAGCGGCGGGCCGGGCGGAAGAGGTGGCGAGGCGTGCACGGGAGGGCGAGCCCATGGATTCGATCCGGCCGGAGTTCGGCGACGTGGAGCTCCCGGCCGAGATCCAGGTGGCCCGGGACCAGCTCGGTGACCTGCCGTACGACGCGGCGAGCGCGCTGGCGAACGTATCGGAGGGAGACGTCGTCGGGCCCCTGGAGGCGAACCTGGGGGGTCAGAGCTACCGTGTGGTCGTGCGCGTGAGCGAGGTCCGGGAGGCCGGCGAGTTCACCTTCGAGGACCTGCGAGATCAGATCCGCCAGCAGCTCAGCCAGCGAAAGCGGGTCGAGCGGATCTACGAGCAGCTCCGCGACAGGATGTACGTCGAGATTCGCATGTGACCCGTCTCGTCCTGACCCTCGGCGACCCCCGGGGGATCGGGCCGGAGGTCGTGGCCCGGGCGGCCCGGCGCTGCGCGGACGAGGACCCGGGGGTGGACCTGCTCGTGGTCGGGCCCGAAGGGATGGATCCCGGGGTCGGTCCCTACGAGACGGTGGGTCCGTTCGACGGCTCCGAGCGGGGAGCGGGGACGGTGTCGGCCGAAGCCGTCCGCAGGGCCGTCGAGCGCTGCCTCTCCGGAGACGCCGACGGGATCGTGACGGGTCCGATCCACAAGCCCGCTCTTCGCGCCGCCGGGCTCCCCTTCCCCGGACACACGGAGATGCTCCTGGAGCTGTCCGGCACCGACGAGGTCGGGATGCTCATGGCCGCCGAGCGGACGCGGGCCGGCGGCCCGTTGCGCGTCCTCCTGGCCACGACCCACGTGGCGCTCCGCGACGTCCCCGACCGGGTGACGTCCGAGCTGCTCACGCGCCAGACCTCTCTGCTCCACCGGGCCCTGAGCGACGAATGGCGGATCGCGGAGCCGCGGCTCGGTCTGTGCGCCCTGAATCCCCACGCCTCGGACGGGGGCCTCTTCGGTGACGAGGAAGCCCGCGTCTACGCCCCGGCGCTCGAGGATCTCCGGGAGCGCGGGATCCGCGTGGAGGGACCGCTGTCGGCCGACACCGTGTTCCGGCGTGTCCTGGACGGCCACCTGGACGCGGTGGTGGCCCCCTACCACGACGTGGGGATGGCCGCGTTCAAGACGGTCTCCTTCGGGACCGGCGTGAACGTGACCCTCGGCCTGCCGTTCGTCCGGACGTCCCCGGACCACGGAACCGCGTTCGACATCGCCGGAACCGGTCGGGCCGACGCCTCCTCCACCCTCGAAGCGGTGCGCCTGGGCGCACGGCTGGCCCGTGGGCGCCGGACCCGGGGCGGCATGGAGCCGCCCGCCGGAGCCTGAGAGCTTTCGGGCGGGTGGGCCCCGGGCCCCGACCGCCGACGCCGCTGCCACACTTTGACACGCGTCCCGTCTCTTGTTTAGCTTTTTCGCGGTTTCTTCGGGTTCTTTCCCCGCTCGGTCCCTGCCGTGATCAAGCTCACCGACGTGACGAAGGAGTACCCCCGGCGAGGGGCTGCCCTGCAGGACGTCTCCTTCCACATCCGTAAGGGGGAGTTCGCCTTCCTGACGGGGCACTCCGGCTCCGGCAAGACGACCACGCTTCGGCTGATCCACATGGCCGAGCGCCCCACGTCCGGCGAGGTCCGGGTGAGCGGCTTCTCGTCGCAGCGCACCCCGCGACGCGAAGTCTGGAAGCTCCGACGCCGCGTCGGGATGATCTTCCAGGATTTCCGGTTGCTGCAGGGGCGGAGCGCCCTCGAGAACGTGGCGTTCGCCCTCGAGGTCACGGGCACCCGCCGGGAACGGCTCCGTCCCAAGGCCCAGCGCCTCCTGACCCAGGTCGGCCTCGGCGCCAAGCTCGGCGCGCTGGTGAACGAGCTCAGCGGGGGTGAGCAGCAGCGGGTGGCCACGGCCCGGGCCCTCTCCAACGAGCCCGTCGTGCTGCTGGCCGATGAGCCGACCGGGAACCTGGACGAGCGGGCGACGCGAGGCATCCTCGATCTCTTCTGGGAGATCAACGCCATGGGGATGGCGGTCCTCATGGCGACTCACGACCTCGACCTGGTGCGCTCCTACCCGGAGGCTCGCGTGCTCGAGCTCGACCACGGGAAGCTCGTCTACGATTCGTCGACTTCGCCGGAATCGTCACCGTCACGGCCCGCGCACGATCCCGACTCGTCGGCGGAGGCCCTGCCGTGAGATACGCCCTCCGGGAAGCCCTGGCGGCGTTCCGGCGCGCCCCGGTGCTGACCGGCTTGTCGGCCGGGATGGTCGGCCTGGCGCTCTTCGTCGTCGGGCTCTTCGGTCTGGCCGCCTACAACCTCCGGGTGGCCCTCTCCCAGATCGAGGAGCGCGTCGAGGTCGTAGCCTACCTCCGGGACGACGTGACCGAGCAGGAGTTGGAGCTGGCACGCGGGGAGCTCGAGGCGCTGCCCGAGGTCCGGGAGGTGATCCTGGTGAGCAAGGCGGAGGCGCTCGAGCGCGCCCGGCAGATCCCCGAGTTCTCCGACGCGTTCCAGCAGGCCGAGGTGAACCCCCTTCCCGCCTCGTTCGAGATCACCCTCCGTGAGGTCGGCCGGACCCGTGAGGGGGTCCGCCGCGTCTCGGATCTCGCGTCGGCGTATCCGTTCGTGGAGGATGTGGACTTCGGCCGCGAGTGGGTCGACCGGGTCTTCACCCTCCGTCGGATCGCGGGCGTCGGCGCGGCCGTGATGGGGGTCGCCTTCGCGGTGGTGGCGGCCCTGATCATCGGGACCGCCCTGAAGATCGCGATCTTCGCACGCCGGGACGAGATCTACGTGATGCGCCTCGTCGGGGCCCGGGACGGCTTCATCCGCCGCCCTTTCCTCGTGGAAGGGGCCTTCGCCGGTCTGCTGGGC
>JASFUL010000132.1:0-11107 GCA_050050315.1 Gemmatimonadota bacterium | reverse complement strand
CCACCGAGTAGACGGCGGTGCTCGCGCCGATCCCCAGGCCGAGCGTGAGCAGGGTCACTGCCGTGAACAGCGGGTCCCGACGGAAGCCCCGCAGGGCGTGCCTGAAGTCGCGGATCCCGAGCGTGGTCATCGTCCCTTCCTCCCATCGCGGAATGCGGTGACGCCAGAGCCAGACCGGCGCGGTGAGCGCCTGGCGCCAGTACCAGAGGTGTGCCCGGAGCCGGCCCCTCCGACCCACCAGCTCGGTGTGGACTTCGTGGAGGTCCCCGACCACCTCGTCCCGCTCGTCGGCCGGAAGGAGCAGGAGCAGCAGCCGCGTCGCGGCGCGGGGGGGCGAGGCCGGGGGCGAGTCAGGCGCCATGGTCACGCCCCCAGCACGTCGCCGAGCCCTTCGGCGAGGGCGTCCCACTCGGCGCGGGCGGCCCGGAGGGCTTCGACGCCGTCGGGCCGTACCCGGTAGAACCGTCGGGGACGTCCCCCCCGGCGGGGCCGCGGGTCGCCCAGCTCGGACTCGATCATGCCTTTCTCTTCCAGCCGGCGGAGGGCCACGTAGACCGCGCCGGCCGAGGCGGTCCGCCCGGCCCGGTCGTCGAGCTCCCGGAGGATCGCGGCCCCCCAGGCACCGTCCCGGAGACGGAGTACGGCCAGCATGACCAGCTTCTCGAACTCGCCCAGCGTGTCTCGGGACATCCCCGAACCCTTTTTCCTACGTTGTCAGGGTGCTCGCAGGATCCCGACGCCGGGGGCCGTCGGGAAGTTTCACCGATGCCGGAAGCTGCCTTGCCAGCCCGTTCGGCTTCCGACACCTTTGGCCGGTTTCGGCGGCGTCCCCGTCGCGGACCGGTGGGCTCCGGCCCCCGGAGGCGGCGCGACCGCACGAGCCGACGCGAGACACCCCCCCATCCCCCACTCCACGTGCCCAGACGCGACGACCTCCACACCATCCTGATCCTGGGCTCGGGCCCCATCGTGATCGGCCAGGCCTGCGAGTTCGACTACTCCGGCACCCAGGCCGTCCGCGCCCTCCGGGAGGAGGGGTACCGGGTCGTGCTGGTCAACTCGAACCCGGCCACGATCATGACCGATCCGGACCTCGCGGATCGAACGTACATCGAGCCGCTCACGCCGGAATGGGTCGAGCGGGTGATCGAGCGGGAAGCGCCGGACGCGCTGCTGCCGACCATGGGCGGGCAGACGGCGCTGAACATCGCGATGACCCTCCACGAGCGGGGCGTGCTCGAGAGGCACGGCGTGGAGCTGATCGGCGCCAACGAGCGCTCGATCCAGATGGCCGAGGACCGGGAGGACTTCGCCGAGGCCATGGCCCGGATCGGCCTGGCCGTCCCCCACGGCGGGTTCGCCCGGTCCCTCGACCAGGCCCTGGAGATCGTGGAGGACACCGGGTACCCCGCCATCATCCGCCCGGCGTACACCCTCGGCGGAACGGGCGGCGGGATCGCCTACAACCGCGAGGAGTTCGAGGTCCAGGTGCGGAAGGGCCTCGACGCGAGCCCGATCACCGAGGTGCTGATCGACCGGTCGGTCATCGGGTGGAAGGAATACGAGCTCGAGGTGGTGCGGGACGGCTCGGACAACGTGATCATCGTGTGCTCCATCGAGAACGTGGACCCGATGGGCGTCCACACGGGCGACTCGATCACCGTGGCGCCGGCCCAGACGCTCACCGACGTCGAGTACCAGCGGATGCGGGACGCCGCCATCCGGATCATCCGCGAGATCGGGGTGGAGGCCGGCGGGTGCAACATCCAGTTCGCGGTGAGCCCCGAGACCGGCGAGCTGCTCGTGGTCGAGATGAACCCCCGGGTGAGCCGTTCGTCGGCGCTGGCGTCCAAGGCCACCGGCTTCCCCATCGCCAGGGTCGGGGCCAAGCTGGCCGTGGGCTACCGGCTCCACGAGCTCCCGAACGACATCACGAAGACCACCCCCGCCTCGTTCGAGCCGGTGCTGGACTACGTGGTGGTGAAGTTCCCGCGCTTCGCCTTCGAGAAGTTCCCCGAGGTGGACCCGGCGCTGGGCGTCCAGATGAAGGCGGTGGGCGAGACGATGGCCATCGGCCGCACGTTCCGGGCGGCGTGGCAGAAGGGACTCCGGGGGCTCGAGATCGGTCGCTCCGGATGGACGATGGCGGAGCGCCCGGAGGACGACGGGGTGGAATCCGACGACCCGGAGACGCTGCTGGCGGCGCTCCGGCGGCCCACGGCCGATCGACCCTTCCAGCTCAAGCGGGCCATGGAGGCGGGCGTCTCGCTGGCGGACATCCGCGAAGCGACGGGCATCGACCCCTGGTTCCTCGGTCAGCTGGCCCGCGTCGTCCAGGACGAGCGGGCCTACGCCGCGGCCGACGAGGTGACCCCCGCGCTGCTCCGCCGCATGAAGCGGGACGGCTTCGGGGACGTCCAGCTCGCCGAGCTGCGGGGCGAGACGGAGGACGCCGTGCGGGAGCGGCGTTGGGGGTGGGACATCCGGCCGACCTACAACGTGGTCGACACCTGCGCGGGCGAGTTCCCGGCGGAGACCCCGTACTTCTACTCGTCGTACGAGGACGAGGACGAGTCGGAGGTGAGCGAGCGGGAGAAGGTGGTCATCCTCGGGAGCGGACCGAACCGGATCGGCCAGGGGATCGAGTTCGACTACTGCTGCGTCCAGGCCGTGCTGGCCCTCGGGGAGGCCGGGTACGAGACGATCATGATCAACTCGAACCCCGAGACCGTCTCCACCGACTTCGACGTCAGCGACAAGCTGTACTTCGAGCCGCTGACGCTGGAGGACGTGCTCGAGATCGTCGACAAGGAGAAGCCGAAGGGCGTGATCGTGCAGCTCGGCGGTCAGACGCCCCTGAACCTCGCCGAGCGGCTGGAGTCGCTGGGCACGCCGATCCTGGGGACGAGCGTCGACGCCATCGACCGGGCGGAGGACCGGGAGCGCTTCGAGAAGGTGTGCCGGTCCATCGGCGCCCGGGTCCCGGACAACGGGGTGGCCGCAAGCGAGGAGCAGGCGGTGGCGGTGGCGAACCGTATCGGCTATCCCCTCCTGGTGCGCCCGAGCTACGTCCTGGGCGGCCGGGCGATGGAGATCGTGTACGACGAGGTCTCGCTGCGGGGCTACTTCGACCGGGCGGTGCGCGCGTCGCCGGACCACCCGGTCCTGCTGGACCGCTTCCTCGAGGACGCCTTCGAGGCCGACGTGGACTGCCTGGCCGACGGCGAGGACGTGATCGTCGGCGGCATCATGCAGCACATCGAGGACGCCGGCGTCCACTCGGGCGACTCGGCGTGCGTCCTCCCCCCGTACCTCCTGGGCGGCGAGGCCATCGAGGAGATCCGCGACACGACCCGCAGGTTCGCCCTGGAGCTGGGCGTGAAGGGGCTGATGAACGTGCAGTACGCCATCCAGGACGGCGTGGTGTACGTCCTCGAGGTGAACCCCCGGGCGAGCCGCACCGTGCCCTTCGTGAGCAAGGCTACCGGCGTGCCGCTGGCCCGTCTCGCGGCCCGCGTCATGGCCGGGGAGCGGATCCGCGACCTGCACGTGACCGGCGATCCGGCGGTGGCCGGCGTGGCCGTGAAGGAGGCGGCCTTCCCGTTCAACCGCTTCGACGTGGACATCCTCCTGGGGCCGGAGATGCGGTCCACCGGCGAGGTGATGGGGTTCGACGACTCCTTCGGGATGGCCTTCGCCAAGGCGCAGTTGTCGGCGGGCAACCAGCTTCCGGAGGGGCCCGGCACGCTGGTGGTGACGGTCAACGACCGGGACAAGCCCACCGTCACCCCCATCCTCCGGCGCTTCCACGACCTGGGCTTCCAGATCCGGGCCACGAAGGGGACCCACGCCTACCTCCAGCGGCTGGGCATCCCGTCGCGGCGGATCTACAAGGTGGGCGAGGGGCGCCCCCACATCGTCGACCTCATCGTCAGTGGCGAGGTGAGCCTGCTGATCAACACGCCGCTGGGGAAGAAGTCGCAGTACGACGACTACGCCATGCGCCGGGCCGCCATCACCTACCGCATCCCCTACCTGACCACGATGTCGGCCACCAGCGCGGCGTGCGACGCGCTCATCGCCGTGAAGAGCCGGGTGCACGAAGTGCGGAGCCTCCAGGAGCGCATCGAGGACGCCCGCCAGATCGCCCTGCCGCTGGAGGCCTGAGGCGCCGGACCGTGAGCGCCACGACCGCCTTCCTGCTCCACCCGGCCGCCTCGCTCCACGACACGGGATGGGGCCACCCGGATCACCAGGGGCGCCTGCGGGCGCTGGCGTCCACCGTAGGCCGGGACATGCTGACCCTCCACGGCCGGGCCGAGCAGGTGGCCCCGGGGGAGGCGTCGGAGGAGGACGTGCTGCGGGTGCACGAACGGGCACACGTCGCCCGGGTGCGGGCCGCCGTGGGCCGGGCCGGCGAGGGGGATCTCGTGCGCCTGGACGTCGACACCGTGGTGAGCCCGGCGTCGTGGGACGCCGTGATGGGATCGTCCGGCGCCCTGCTGACGGCCCTCGGCGCCGTGGCCGACGGGCGCTTCCGCAACGCGTTCGTCGCCACCCGGCCGCCCGGTCACCACGCGACGCCCGACCGGGCCATGGGATTCTGCCTCTTCAACCACGTCGCCATGGGCGCCCGCTGGCTCCAGGCCCACGGCCACGCCGAGCGCGTCCTGATCGTCGACTGGGACGTCCACCACGGGAACGGCACCCAGGAGATCTTCGAGTCCGACGCCTCCGTCTTCTACCTCTCCCTCCACCAGTCCCCGCACTACCCGGGCACGGGCCGGGAGACGGAGACGGGGAGCGGGCCGGGGCGGGGCTTCACGAGGAACGTGGAGCTCCGCGCCCGCACGTCCCGGGCGGCGTACCTCGAGCGGTACGAGTCGGCCCTCGACGACGTGTTCGGGCGCTTCGACCCGGACTTCGTCCTCGTCTCGAGCGGCTTCGACTGCCTGGCCGGAGACCCGCTCGGGGGGCTCCTCCTCGAGCCGGAGGACCTGCACGCGATGACGCGCGGTCTCATGGCCCGGGCGGGGGCGCGTTGCGACGGGCGGGTGGCCGTCGCCCTCGAGGGGGGATACGATCCTCCCCGCACCGGGGCGGGCGCCGTGGCCGTGATCCGCGCGCTCGCGGGGGTCGACCCGGCGGCCGACGCGCGTCCCGACCCCGGGGCGTGACGAAACGGGCGATCGTTCGTAGCGTTGTAGGGTAGACCGAGACGAGCCGGCCGACCGTCGGCCCGTTCGAGCGACGGCCTCCGGGCCTCGGCCGATCACCCCCATGGACGTACGGAGGGGGATACGATGATCCACAGCAAACTCCTGGCGGCCCTCGTGGTCGTCGCGCTCACGCCCTGCGCGCTCCGGGCCCAGGCCCAGAACGAGGTGCCGCCCCAGGGGGAAGGGCCCCAGGTCCGCAACCCCGCGGCGGCCGAGGCGATCGATCAGCTCTGGTCGCCGTACTGTCCCGGCCTGATGCTCGAGGTGTGCCCGTCGGCCGGTGGCGCGGCGCTCCGCGACTCCCTCCAGCAGCTCGCCGAGGAGGGGCGCAGCTCCGACGAGCTCGTCGAGTGGGTGCTGGCGAACCACGGCGAGCAGTATCGCGCGCTCCCGAAGAGGGAAGGCGCGGCGCTGCTGGCGTGGGTGGCGCCGCCGGCGGCCGTGCTGATCGGGATCGGGATCGTCGTCCTGGTGCTCGTGCGCATGCGCGCTTCGCGCTCGTCGGAGGAGGCGCTCGCCGGCGTGGTCCCCCACGACCCCTCCGAGGAGGAGGAGCGTCGCCTGCGCGCGGCGATGAAGGACCTGGACGAAGAGGAAGACCTCTCCTTCTTCTGACGCCTCTTCCATCGCGCCTCCCCCCGGAGCCGACTCCCTCGTGACGAGTCCGGAGAAGACCGACGGGCGGGGTGTCCCCGGTCACCCGACCGCGGACGCCCCCTCGATGCTCGATCTGGTCCGTCTCAGCCCCCGGCGCCTCTTTCCCCCGGGGGGTCGGGATCTCGCGCGGCAGATCGCGCTGCTGACCGACCTCGACCCGGACGACGAGGTGATCGTCGCGGGCTGCGGAAACGGGGTCACGCTGGAGTACTTCGTCACGGAGTACGGCGTGCACGGCTCGGGGGTCGACGCCGACGCCCACATGGTGGAGGAGGCGGAGGAGCGCGCCCGGTCCCGGGAGCTGGGCGGAAGCATGCAGTTCCAGCACGCCCCCGGCGACAGCCTGCCGTACCGGGACGAGGTCTTCGACGTGGCCGTGGGCGAGCTGGGCATGACCCACGAGGCGGCGGCCGCCGACGCGGTCCGGGAGCTGGTGCGGGTGACCCGCTCCGGGGGGTGCGTCGTGCTCGTCCAGCCGGTCTGGAAGGCCGCGGTCGACGAGGAGCGCCGTCGTCTGCTGGCCGGGCACCTCGGCGTGAAGCCCCTGATGCTGGTCGAGTGGAAGCGCATGCTGCGCGAGGCCGGCGTCCGGCACCTCCACACCGAGGACTGGTCGGACGACCGGACGGCCTTCCGGCCCCGCGTCGCCAAGCCCTTCCCCGACTTCGCCGAGCTGTTCTCCCTGGGCGAGAAGCTCGGCATCCTGCAGCGCGCGTGGCGGCGCTGGGGATGGCGGGGCGTGAAGACCGTGATGGTGCGGGAGCGTGAGGTGCACCAGCTCCTCACCCGGGAGCGCATCCTGGGGCTCGACCTCGTGAAGGGGGTGAAGGAGCCCGTGGAGCCCGAGACCGACGACGAGGACGCCGGCGACGGGGAGGTCGAGGAAGGGGAGGGTTCCGTGGAGGACTCCCCGGACCGGCCCGGCGAGACCTCGGGCCTTCCCCTTTTCTCCGCGGGCGACGACAATCCCTGACGTCCACCACCCTCCCAACCCGACCGGACGCGACCCGTGACCGAGGCCCACGACTCCCTCCTGCTCGCCACGCCCGACGGCCTCCACCGGGTCCAGTCGACCCTCCGGGAGATGGGGCTGGACGGATGGCTCCTGTACGAGTTCCGTGAACAGAACTGGATCAGCGCGCGGCTGCTGGGCGTCCAGCACACGACCCGACGGGCGTTCGTGCTCGTCCCGGCCGAGGGAGAGCCCCGGGCCCTGATCCACGCCATCGAGGGCTCGGCCTGGCGCCACCTCGACTGGCCGAAGCGTCGCTACGCGGGCTGGCGGAAGCTGGAGGAGGAGCTGGCCGGGCTGCTCCGGGGGGCCGGGCGCGTGGCCATGGAGATCTCGCCCAACGACGCGGTCCCCACCGTGGACCTGGTGCCCGCCGGGGTCATGGAGCTGATCGCGAAGACCGACGCCGAGCCGGTCAGCTCGGGGGACCTCGTGAGCGTGTTCTTCAGCGCGTGGAGCGAGGAGCAGCTCGTCGAGCACCGGAAGGCCGCCGAGGTGGTGGCGCAGGTGGCGAAGGACGCCTTCGAGCGGGCGGCCGACGCCATCCGGCGGGGGAGCCCCACCACCGAGGGCGCGCTCTCCGACTGGATCCGGGCGGAGCTCGCGGCACGGGGCGTCACGGTCGACCTCGATACCCACGTGGCCGTCGGCGCCCGGGCGGCCGACCCGCACTACGCGCCGTCGGGTGAGGGCGAGACGATCGTACGGGGCGAGCTGCTGCTCATCGACCTGTGGGGTCGGACGTCCGAGGCCGCCGTCTCGGCCGACCAGACCTGGATGGGCATGATGGACGACCACGTGCCCGACCGGGTCCGCGAGGTGTGGGACGTGGTGCGCGAGGCCCGGGACGCCGCCGTCCGCTTCCTGGAGGAGCGTCACGCGGCGGGCCAGGAGGTGCGGGGCTGGGAGGTCGACGCGGTGAGCCGGGCGGTCGTCGAGGAGGCCGGATACGGGGAGCACTTCTTCCACCGGACCGGCCACTCCATCGACACGAAGCTCCACGGCAGCGGCCCCAACCTCGACAACCTCGAGAGCCGGGACGACCGGAGGCTCGTCACGGGCGTCGGCTTCAGCATCGAGCCGGGGATCTACCTGGCCGACGACATCGGCGTCCGGTCCGAGATCAACGTCCACTACGGCGCCGACGGACCCGAGGTGACCCCCCGGGAGATCCAGGACGAGGTCTTCGTCCTGCTCGGCGACTGACGCGGGGGGCCGCGCCGGTGACGCCGTCCGGGCGCCACCTGGTGGAGGTGGCCCTCCCGCTTCCCATCCACCGGGTCTTCACGTACTCCGTGGACGGCGAGCGTCCACCGCCGCCCGGGACCCGGGTGCTCGTGCCGTGGCGACGGGGCGAGCGCATCGGCTGGGTCGTGGGTCACGACGCCCCGGAGGTGAAGGGCGTCCGCCCCGTGCTGGACGTGCTCGACGACGAGCCGTCCGTGACCCCGGACCTCATGGCCCTGGCCCGCTGGATGGCCGACTACTACGTGGCCCCGCCGGGGATCGTCCTGCGCACGGTCCTCCCCGCCGTGCTCACCGACGCCAGCCGTGACTACGTGCAGCTGGCGGAAGCGCGGGCCGACCCGGACCTGACCCCCCGGGCCCGCCGGCTCGTCGACCTCCTGCGGGACCGGGAGGGCCCGCAGCGGGTCGCCACCCTCCGACGGGCCCTCTCCATGGGCTCGATCTGGCCCGAGATCCGGGCCCTGAAGGCGGCGGGGCTGCTGCGCCACGAGACCGTGCCGCCGCGCCCGCCTCCCGTGAAGACCCGCCGCGTGGTGACGGTGGTGGAGTGGCTGTCCGACCTGGTGGCGCGGGAGGAGGTGTTCGGCCGTGCCCACCGGCAGCGCGAGGCGTTCGAGCTGCTCGAGGAGTCGGGGGGGGGCGTCGAGCTGGCGCACCTCACGGACCAGCACGGCTTCAGCCGATCGGTCGTGACCGGTCTCGAGGAGAAGGGTCTGGTGGAGGTCACGGACGAAGAGGTTCTCCGGGATCCCTTCCAGGACTCCGAGCCGCCGGCTCCGCCGGACCACCACCCGACGCCCCGCCAGGAGGAGGCGGTCCGGACGCTGGTGGGGGGCCTGGACGAGGCGCGCCCCCTTCCGGTGCTCCTCCACGGCGTGACCGGCTCGGGCAAGACCCGCGTCTACGTCGAGCTCCTGAAGCGGGTGCGCGCGCGAGGGCGGGGCGCGATCGTGCTGGTTCCGGAGATCAGCCTGACGCCCCAGACGGTGTCGCGCTTCCGGGCGTGGTTCGGCGACGACGTGGCCGTCCTCCACTCGGCGCTCTCCGACGGAGAGCGCTACGACGCGTGGCGGCAGCTCCGGGCCGGCCGGAAGCGGATCGCCGTGGGCGCCCGCTCGGCGCTCTTCGCGCCCGTGGAGGCGCTGGGGGCGATCGTCGTCGACGAGGAGCACGACGGCTCGTACAAGCAGTCCGAGTCGCCGCGCTACCACGCCCGGGACCTGGCGGTGGTGAGGGCTTCGCTCGCCGGCGCGGTGTGCTGCCTCGGGAGTGCCACCCCTTCGCTCGAGAGCTGGGCCAACGCCGACCGGGGCAAGTTCGTCCTGGCGACGCTCCCCGAGCGCGTCGGCGGCGGCACCCTGCCTCCGGTCCGGCTGGTGGACCTGCGGAAGGAGCGGAAGCGGGAGCAGGAACGGGGCGACCCGTCCTCGTCGCCGGGGCGCGGGATCCTCTCGGGGCGGCTCGTGGAGGCCGTGCGGGATCGGCTGGGGAGGGGCGAGCAGGTGATCCTGCTGCTGAACCGGCGGGGCTACTCGTCGTTCGTCCAGTGCCGGGAGTGCGGCGAGGTCACCCAGTGCCCGAACTGCTCGATCTCCCTCACGTACCATCGCGGGCGCCGCCGGGTGATGTGCCACCACTGCCGCCACGAGGAGCCGGCCCCCTCCCGGTGCCCCCGTTGCGGGTCGCGGGACCTCTCGTTCCGCGGCCTCGGCACCGAGCAGGTGGAGCGCGTGGTCGCCGAGACCTTCGGGGAGGCGCGGATCGCCCGGATGGACGTCGACACGACGTCGGGGAAGTGGTCGCACCACGAGATCCTCGGGCGGGTGGGGCGGGGCGAGGTCGACATCCTCCTGGGTACGCAGATGATTGCCAAGGGCCTGGACTTCCCCCGGGTCACCCTGGTGGGGGTGGTGAACGCGGACGTCGGGATCCACCTGCCCGACTTCCGGGCGAGCGAGCGGACGTTCCAGCTCCTCAGCCAGGTGGCGGGGCGCACGGGCCGGGGCGCGCTGGGCGGGGAGGTCGTCGTGCAGACCTCCCTCCCCGAGCACTACGCCATCCAGTCGGCGTTGAAGCACGACTACGAGGGCTTCGCCTCGCGTGAGCTACGGGAGCGGAAGAGCCCGCCCTATCCGCCGTGGGTGCGGATGGCCAACGTGGTGATCAGCTCGCCGGACCAGGAGGCTGCCGCCACGGGGGCGTCGGACGCGGTGCGATGGCTCCGGCGGTGGCACGCCCGGGCCCGGCGGACGTCGTCGGTGGCGCTGGTGGGGCCGGCTCCCGCGCCCATCGAGCGCCTCCACGGCCGGTGGCGGTGGCACTTCCTGCTCCGGAGCCCGTCGGCGGGGGAGCTCGGCGCCCTGTGCCGGGCCTTCGTCGAAGGGTTCCGGCCCGGGGGGTCGGACGTCCGCGTGGCCCTCGACCGGGATCCCACGGCGCTCCTCTGAAGGCGTTGGACGTCGCCGATCGCAGCCTCCGCGCGACCCCGCCGCGACATGTGGGACCGGGGCCGGGTCCGGACCACGACATCCGGCCCCGGGCATCGGTCACGGGACCGTACCGGCCGTTTTCCACCCATTGCCGGGCGGCCACGCCGATCTCTATCTTCCGGGGCGAAGATCGAATCTCGCACTGATCATGACCGTGGAGTGGCCGTAGGGATGGGCTGTCTGACCCTCAACGCGTCGTACGAGCCGCTGACGCTCGTGCCCACCCGTCGGGCCGTCCGTCTCGTGCTCGACCGCAAAGCCGAGATCGTCGAGGTGGACGACGGCCGACGCTACCGTTCCGTCTCCGAAGAGATCCCCGTTCCGACGGTGATCCGGCTCGTCCGCTACGTCCACGTCCCCCGCCGTTTCCGCCGACAGGTGACGAACACGTTCCTCTTCGCCCGCGACGACTACTGCTGCATGTACTGCGGCCGCCATCGGAGCGAGCTGAAGGGACGGCAGTTCCTCACCCGGGACCACGT
>JASFUL010000131.1:0-11119 GCA_050050315.1 Gemmatimonadota bacterium | reverse complement strand
CCACGAGAGGACACGCCAGCCCGCCTCGCCTCTGCTATCCCCTTGTAAGACAGAGACTTACGCTGTGGTACACGCCGTGCACTGGGGGAGGCCGAGGACGGGAACCCCTCGTGACGGAAGATGAGACGATGAGAGTTCGGAGAGGGTCGGGGTGGGGCCTGGCGGCCCTCGTGCTGGCCTCGGGGGCATGCGACACGACCGAGACGGTCATCGTGGACGGCGACGGCACGGGTCCGGCGGCTCCTCGAAACCTGGCGGTGAGCTACTACGACCGGGCGGTGTACGTGACCTGGGAGCTGGCCCCCTCCTGGGACGGAGAGTCGTTCCGCGTCTACTCGAAGCGCGTCAGCGACGCCGACTACTTCCTGATCGCCGACGTCACCAACTGCGCCGGCGGCCTCTGCTCCTACACGGACACCAACGTCCTGGCCGGCGTCACGTACGAGTACTACGTCACGGCCGTGGATGGGAGGGGACGTGAGACCTCCACGGAGTACGCGGTCGAGATCCTCGTTCCGCAGCCGGCGCCCCCTCCGATTCCCGGGGGCATGGAGGTGATCGCCCTCGACGGGGCCGCCTACCTGCGGTGGGACGACGCGGCCCGCTCCGCGTCGGACTTCTCGTTCTACCGGGTCTACCTCGCGGCCTCGGACGGAACCGACTACCTGCTGGGCGAAACCGACTCCCAGGGATTCCTGGACGAGCTGGCCGAGAACGGGCTGACCTACACCTACTTCGTGTCGTCCGTCGACACCCAGGGGCACGAGAGCGACGGGAGCGCGCTGGCCGCCGCCACGCCGCGACCGGACTACCACAACGAGTGGGTGTGGGACTACTTCGACGTGCCCGAGCTGGCGGGGTTCCGTTTCCGGGCCGACGAGAACGTCGACCCCGTGTTGGACGGCGACTCGGGGCAGCGTCATTTCCGTCTCGAGACGGACGCCGACGGCTGGTGGCTCGTGCCGGGTCCCGGCACCGAGATCAACACGCAGGCGTACGAGACCACGGCCCTCAAGTGCGGGCCGGGCTCGGACGCCGCGTGCACCGACCTCGACGTCGCGCCGACCTCCGGATACACGACGGGGGACGTGGGGCTCACGCCGCAGCTCACGTACGTCCTCCGGGTGGTGGGAGACGACGGGGGGACCCACTACGGGGTGATCCGCGTGACGCTTCTGGGCTTCGACCAGAACGGGGACGCCATCATGATCTTCGACTGGGCGTACCAGCTGCAGCCCGGGAACCCGGAGCTGGCCCCGCGGCCGGCAGGCATGCGCGGTCGATCGTAGGCCCCGGGAGGGCGTAGCCGGCGGGGTTCCGGCCAGCCCGGTGAAAGGGGGGTCCGCCGGAGTCGTTCGGGGCGGGCCCCCCACCCTTTCCCGGTCGGTCGAGCGACGCTTACCTTCGAGCATGGTCCCCGTCCTCGAAGCCGTGCCGAAATCCAGCGAGGGCCGGGACCTCGACCTGGTGTGCCGGATCGTCTCCCGGGTCGAGGACGGGGGGGCGACGTCCTGGACTGGTCCGCCGACCCGGACCCCAACCGGTCCGTGGTGGCCCTCGTGGGCGAGCCGGGGACCGTGGAGCGAGCGGCGGTCTCGGCGACGCGCGTCGCCCTGGAGCCCATCGATCTCCGCGATCACCGCGGTGTCCACCCCCGTCTCGGCGCCGTCGACGTCCTTCCCTTCGTCCCCCTGCACGGCACGAGCCTCGCGGACGCCGCGGCGGTCGCGCGACGGGCCGGTTCGCAGATCGCCGAGATGGGGGTGCCGCCTCCCGGCGCTGGCGTTCGAGCTCCCGAGCACTGACCGACGCCAGATCTCCATGAACCTGAGGATGTGGAGGCCCCCTCGCCCGTCGCCGTGTTCTCGGCTCTCGGGGCCCGTGTGCGGCGGAACGGCGGCCAGATCACGGGCACGGAGGTCATCGGAATGATCCCCGCCGCACTTGTGCTTCCCGCCGCCTCTGACAGATTACGTCTTCTCGACTCCCATCCGTCGCGTCTGCTCCCGGCGCGGTTGGTCGACCACGTGTCCCTCCGCTCCTCCTGGCCTTGAGCCCGCCGGGACGGAGGGCGGCACGGGCGAGACCCGCCCCCGTGGAGGCGCGCCGGGACGAGCTGGTCGCGGTCCTGCTGGGGCGCTTCCGGGAGACTTCAGGTATCACGCCGACGACGGTCGACCCATGAGCAGTATCGAATCCCTCAAGGAGAAGGCCCGCCGTCACGAGCAGGACGAACGGTGGCGGGAGGCCCTCGATCTCTACGGGCGCGCCACCGAGAAGCTCGAGGAGGAGGAGCAGCCCGACATCGGTCTCTACAACCGGATGGGCGATCTCCACATCCGTCTCGGCAACCTCGAGCTCGCGGCGGAGGCGTACGAGAAGGCGGTCGGTCTCTACGTGGAGTCCGGCCTCCCGAACAACGCCATCGCCGTCTGCAAGAAGATCGTCCGGAGCATGCCCCATCGGAACAACGTCTATCTGACGATGGGGAAGATCCGGGCGGACCAGGGGTTCCTGGTGGACGCCCGCGCCAGCTTCCTGACGTACGCCGAGCGCATGCAGGAGCTCGGGGACATGGACGAGGCGTTCAGGGCGCTCATCGAGTTCGTCGAGCTGGCTCCGGACGACCTCGAGATCCGGATGACGGTCGCGGAGCAGCTCTTCCAGAACGAGCGCCAGCCCGAGGCCGTGGACCAGCTCGCGGCGGGGTACGGTCAGGCCACGAAGGCCGGCGACGAGGAGATGGCGGAGGCGTTCGTCGAGAAGCTGGCGGAGATCGACCCGGACCTGGACATCGAGACGCTGGCGGCCGCGGTTCCCCAACCGTCCTCGTACGACACCCCGCTGCCCGGGGAACGCGAGCTCGGCGCCGACTTCGGAGGGTTCGCCGACATCGCCCTGGACGACGAGGCCCCGGAGGCGTACGAGGTCGGAAGCGCCGCGGCGGACGCCGACGACGCCGGCCCGGATACGGGGCTCTTCGGCGAGGGCGCGGTCGGGTCGGAGAAAGACGAGGTGGGGGAGGCGATGGAGACGGGGCTTCCGGCCGAGTGGGAGCCCGAGTCTCTCCCGACCGTCGAGTCCGATGAGGACGAGCTCGAGCCGGAGGTCGAGCCTCTCCCCACCCTGGACTACGACGACGAGGACGAGGAGGGAGACTTCGAGGCCGAGCCCCTCCCTACCCTCGGCTACGAGGACGAGGACGAGGAGGGGGACACCGGGGTGGAGCCCCTCCCCACGCTGGACTTCGACGCGGAGGACGTCGAGGAGGAGGACGGGTGGGGAGGCACCGTGGTGGACGCCGAGGACGACGATGACTGGGACGGCGCGAGGGCCATGGAGGAGGCCATCGAGGAGGCCCAGGCCGAGGCCGGGGGGTCTGCGGCGGAAGAGGACCTGCGCGCGTCCCGGGACTCCCGTGCGGCGGCCGGCGACGTCGACGGGGCCCTCGAGGCCAACGAGGCGCTCATCGAGATCGAGCCGGACGAGATCGAGCACCGGCAGCGGCAGGTGGAGCTGGCGTCGCGGACGAATCGGGACCCGCTGCTGGTATCGGCCTACCTCCAGCTGGCCCGGGCCCTCGAGCGCAACGACCAGGAAGAGGAGGCGCGGTCGGCCTACCGACAGGTGCTTTCGGTCGATCCCGACAACGAGGACGCCAGGGGCGCCGTCGGCGACGAGGCCCCGGAGGCTCCGGAGCCGGCCGGCGTGGCCTCCTCGGAGGAGTACGTCGACCTCGGCGGTCTTGTCCTCGAGGACGAGGGGGAGAAGACGACCCGCTTCCGGGTCGCGCACGAGGAGCCCACCGGGGACGAGCAGGCCGACTTCGCCAAGATGCTGAGCCAGTTCAAGGAGAAGGTCTCCCGGAACCTGGCGGCCGACGACGTGAAGGCCCATCACGATCTCGGCACGGCCTACAAGGAGATGGGCCTCCTGGACGAGGCCATCGCGGAGTTCCAGGCGGCCCTGCGGGCTTCGGCGCACCACCTGCCGACGTTCGAGCTCCTCGGGCAGGCCTTCATCGAGAAGGGGCAGCCCGATGCGGCCGTGCGCTCCCTGACCCGGGCCCTCGACGCGCCGTACCAGGTCGAGGACGAGCTCATCGGGATCTACTACCACCTCGGCCGTGCCCACGAGGCGCTCGGGAACACGGATTCGGCGAAGGAGTTCTATGACCGGGTGTTTTCGTTGGACATCAACTTCGCCGATGTGACCGAGCGGCTCCGGGATCTCCGCTAGGCTGCAGGGAATCCCCGCCGCGCCAACGTCGAATGGCCTCCAGGAGACAGATGCGGCTCAACCTATCCGCCGGCGGTCGGCGTTGATGGACGCTGGAGTCGGGTCGGTCGTCCGGGGTCGAACGCCCCGTCTGGCTTCGATCCAGGATCCCGTACGCGAGCGACTCGATCGGGTGGTGGACGAGATCCGGCGCATCGTGATCTCGGACTTCCCGATGATCGAGGAGGTGAACGACTACCTCCTCAAGGTCCAGGGGAAGCTGTTCCGTCCCACGCTCCTCCTGCTCGCCAACGAGGTCGGGGGTGAGCCGTCCGACGATGCGATCACCCTGGCGGCGGTGGTCGAGCTGGTCCATCTCGCCACCCTGGTCCACGACGACGCGGTGGACCACTCGGTGCTGCGGCGCGGCCTCCCCACGGTCAATGCCCTGTGGACCCACCAGATCGCCATCATCATGGGGGACTACCTCTACAGCCGGGCGGTCACCGAGCTTGCCCGCGTGGGGATCCTCGAGGCCGTGGACGTCATGGGGACCGCGGCGAACGAGATGAGCGTCGGGGAGATGCGGCAGCTCACCTCCTATGATGCGCTGGAGTTCTCGGAGGAGGACTACTATCGCCTCATCGCGGCCAAGACGGCCTCGCTCATGTCGGCCTCGTGCGAGCTGGGCGCCCTGGTCGGGAGGACCTCGCTCCGGGAGCGCCTGGCCCGGTTCGGACACAATCTGGGCATGGCCTTCCAGGTCGCCGACGACCTCCTCGACTACACCGGGTCCGAGGACGTGACGGGCAAGCCCAGCGGCCACGACCTCCGGGAACGGAAGGTGACCCTCCCCCTGGTCGGTGCCCTGGGGAACATGTCCCGCGACGAGGAGAGGGAAGTACGCAGCTTCTTCACCCTCACCGACCCGGGGGACGACGCCATCGCGCGCATCGTGGAGCTGGTGCGGGGGAGGGGGGGACTGGCGTACGCCCGCGCCCGGGCGGCCCACTACGCGGGGCTGGCCGAAGCCGACCTCGAGGGGCTCCCCCACGGGCCGGCGCGGGACGCCCTCGACGAAGCCGTGGCCTACTCCGTGGACCGGACGCGATGACCCTCCGCGAGCGGAACGGCCCGCGTCCTCGGAACGTACCATAGAATGCTGGTCGACACGCGCCGGAGAAACGTCTCCCGCCTCGTCTGGACGCTGGTCCTGGGTTTCTTCCTGGGTGGGCTCCTCACGCTGCTCGCGGAGATGTTCCTCCCGGAGAGCGCGGCGCGGACGTTCCTGACCACGGCGGTCTCGGCGTCCGTGGGCCCGGTCTCCGTCGACCTGGTGGCCGTGGCCTTCACGCTCGGCCCGATCACCCTCTACCTCAACGTGCTCACGCTGGTGGGCATCGCGGTCGTAGCGTTCGTCGCCCGGTCGTGGATTTGACACGCGCACAGACCCTCTGACGCAGGTCTTCAGTTATGTTCGGTGGAATGGGTGTCTGGGAGGTCCTCCTGATCTTCCTCGTGGTGCTGCTCCTCTTCGGGGCGAAGCGCCTTCCCGAGATCGGCTCGTCCCTGGGCAAGGGGATCCGGGAGTTCAAAGGATCCCTCCGCGAGATCGAGAACGAGCTCAAGATCCCGGAGGACGACCGACGGGAGAGTCGCCAGGTGGGGCGTCCTCCCGTCGGGGACGAGGTCGACACGAGCCCTCGCCGTCTGACCCCGGAGGCCAGGCCGGAGGAGCCCGGCGAGACCGAGTCGAAGGGCTAGGAGGGAAGACGCTCCCGAACGACGAAGCGGCGCCGGGCCCACCCCCGCGCCCCGTCTGTCGTGTCCGGGGTGAAGGCCCCCCGGGTCGGAGGCGTCAGAAACCGAAGCCGCCGCCACCCGGCCGGAGGGGCTCCTCCTCGGCCGGCTGCAGCACCTCGGCCCGTCGGTCGACGATGTCGGCGTTGGCCCGCAAGCCGTCCAGCCACGCCTGCAACCGTTGCTGCTGGAGCTGGTTCACCACCTGCTCCCGCTGGGCGGACTTCTGGGCGAGCCACTGGGTGCTGTCCGCCGGCGTGCGGGCGACCTGCTCCAGGATGAAGGCGTTGTTCTCCGTCGTGACGACGTCGCTCACCTCGCCGGGAGCCAGACCGAAGGCCACCCCGACGGCGGCGTTCTGACGACCCAGTCCGGGGACGAAGTCGTTCCTCGCGAAGGGGCCCGCGGAGGCGACCCGGAGACCGTTTTCGGCCGCGGCGTCGGGCAGCGAGGTGCCGCCGCGAATGGTCGCGACGATCTGGCGGCCCTCCTCTTCGGCCCGCTCCAGCTTCTTCTGCTGGGAGAGGATCCGCTGGATCGTGGCTCGGGCCTCTTCGAACGGCAGCACGCCGCCCGGGCTGCTGTCGATGAGCTCGAGGGCGTAGAACGCTTCGGACGTCTCGAAGACGGGGCTCACGTCCCCGGGCATGGCCTCCTCGAACGCCCAGTCGGCGCCCTCGCCGACCTGTCCCGCACCGGCCACGAAGGCGAACTGGTCCGTGAGCTGGGCATCCACCACCTCGAGCCCGAGGGCCTCGGCCGCCTCGGCCAGCGGGAGGTCCTCACCGAGATCCTCCAGCGAATCGGCCCGGGTGAGCAGCTCGATCTCCGAGTCGTCGGTGCGTTCGATCGGCACCAGCACGTGCCGCAGCCGGACGCTGTCCTGCCCCCACCGCTCCTCCGCCTCCAGGATGTGGTAGCCGAAGCGGCTCCGGATCGGGCCCTGGACCTCCCCTACCGGTCCCTGGAACGCGGCGCTGTCCACGGGCGCCACGAGACGCCCCGGCGTGATCACGCCGAGCTCGCCTCCCTGGCTGGCCGAGCCCTGATCGGCGGATTCGAGGGCCGCCGTCTCGCCCCAGTCGGCACCGCCGCGCAGCGCCTCGGCCACGCTGTCCGCCCGGGCCGTCGAGGCCGCGCTGTCGGCGGCCGTGGGGGCCTTTGGAAGGAGGACCGCCTTCACGGTCGCCTGGGCCGGCACCTCGAATTCCTCGGCGTGCGCGTCGTAGTAGTCCCGCATCTCGTCCTCGGAGACGGGGACCTCCTCGTCGGGAACCCGGTTGAGGGGGTCGAGGGCGATGTAGCGCACCTCCACCGTCTCGTTCTGGTCCCGCCACCTCTGCCAGAGCTCCTGGTCCGTCAGGAAGATGCCGCTGGAGACCTGCCGGAGCAGCTTGGCCCGGGGGATCACGTCGCGGAAGTAGGCCTCGATGTACTGGAGGATCTGGGGGTCGGCGTTCGGCGAGTTGATGTATTGCTGGTACTGCTGGAGATCGAAGCCGTTCTCACCCTGGAAGATCTGCCGGATCTCGGCCGGCGGATTGAAGCGGGCCGCCTGCAGGATCTCCTCGTTCGAGACCGCGATGCCCCGGCGCTGAAGCTCCTGGGAGATCAGGATCTGGTTCACGACCTGGTCGAAGGCGCGATTCTCCAGGTCCCGGAGCTGCTGGGTCGTGAGGGGTTCCTCGCTCGCCGCCTGGGCCTGGTCGGAGAGCTGTCGGTAGGTGGACTGGTAGACCTCGTACATCACTGGCGTGCCGTTCACCTGCCCGATCTCGCCGAGGCCACCGGCGCTCCGTCCGGTGACGTCCATTCCCCACTGGAAGACCATGAGAGCCACGAACGCCAGCGCGGTGGCCAGCATGATCCACTTCGTGTTCTCCCGCATCTGACGCATCATAGGACGACGACTCCTCGGCGTACTCCGCTCTTCTACAACGGTGGTCGGGGTGAGCCCGGGATGCCGGACGATCCCCGGAGTCGGGGCGGCAACCCGCTAACCTAATCGGACCGGGAGGGGCCCTCAACGGGAGCTCCCATCCCTCCGGACGTCGTTGCTACCCGCTTCGAACCCGAATGTTTGCGGCTTCGGGACCCCCGCGCCGACCCCGCCCCGGCTTCGTTGCCCGGGGTCTCCAGCCTCCCTATCTTGCCCGACTGTTCCCCTGATTCACCCAGCTCTTCCCGCCGTTCCGGAGTCACCGTGGTCGACACGCTCGAGCGAGAGATCGCAACGCTCCGGGCCCTGATCGGCTCGGACCGCGACCCGGAGGGCCGCGCCTTCGCACCCCTCGCCGACGCCCTCCGCCGGATGGGACGGCACGAGGAGGCGCTGGAGATCCTCGCCGAAGGGCTCGAGCGTCACCCGTCGTTCGCGAGCGGCCACGTGGTGGCCGGCCGGGTCCATCGAGACCGGGGAGAGACCGACGACGCCGTGGCCGCGTTCCGCCGGGTGCTCGACCTCGACGGCGACAACGTGATGGCGCTCCACGGCCTGGGTCGGATGCTGGTGGCGCGGGGCCACAGCCAGGAAGCCGGAGAGCTCCTGAGCCGGGCCGCCGAGCTCGGCTACACGACCGACCTGGTGGAGGAGGGTCTCCCGGCGGCCCAGGACGACGGGCAGCCCCACGCTGGGGAAGAACCCGAAATGATCGTCGAGGTCTCGACCCCCCCCTTCGAAGAGGCGGACGCGTCCGTGGACGACGAGCCGGCGTTCGCGGTGGAGGGCCCGCGCACCCGGACCATGGCCGAGCTGTACGTCCAGCAGGGCCTGCCCGACCGGGCCCTCGCCGTCTACGAGCACCTCGCCCGCGAGCGCCCGGAGGACGAGGAGATCGGCGCGCGGATCGAGGAGCTCCGGAGACGGCTGGCGGAGGACGGGGAGGAGGCGGAGGAGGCGGAGGAGGTGTCCCCGTCGGACCGAGAGGTGGAGGCCGTGGCCCTGGGAATGACCGAGTCGGGTCACAGCGAGCCCGTGGATTCGCCCTTCTCCTGGACCGCGCGGGAAGGCGACGACGACGCCGAGACGCCTCGCGACCCGGAGGCCGAGCCGATCTCATCGTACTTCGCGGCCCTGCTCGCGTACGAGCCGGGGGTCGGCCGGGAAGCCCGACCGGCCCACGACGGGGAGGGCGCCGCCACCCTCGACATCGGGACCCTGGCCCCCGACGATCCCGGGGAGGATCGCTGAAGACCCCGCGCGTCGCGGTCGTGCACGGCCCCAACCTGCGACTCCTGGGGACGCGGGAGCCCGAGGTGTACGGGTCGGTCACGCTGGAGGAGGTGGACGCGGCGCTCCGGGCGCTCGGCGACGAGCTCGGCGTGGAGGTCGAGTCGTTCCAGTCGAACCACGAGGGGGAGATCCTCGACTTCCTGGAGGCGTCGAGGGGGCGGGTCGGGGGGTTCCTCGTGAACGCCGGTGCCCTCACGCACACCAGCGTGGCGCTCCGGGACGGGCTCGTGGGCACCGGTCGCCCGTTCGTGGAGGTTCACCTGTCCAACACGGCCGCCCGCGAGCCGTTCAGGAGGCGTTCGCTGCTTTCCGGGGTCGCCGAGGGAGTGGTTTATGGATTCGGGCAGGAGAGCTATCTTCTTGGGCTGCGCGGCCTGGCGGCCCGCCTCCTCGGAGGCGAGGACCGCTGAGCCGACGACCGCGCACGGTCGTTGCGTGGTCACCCTCCGGGGCCGATGCCCGGCCCCGGCGACTCCTGACGAGAGATAGACCCGAGGCCCGCATGGCGAGCACGGCGGATTTCCGCAACGGGATGACGCTGGAGATCGACGGAGATCTCTGGACCATCACCTATTTTCAGCACGTGAAGCCCGGCAAGGGCGGAGCGTTCGTACGGACGAAGCTCAAGAACGTCCTCACCGGACAGGTGGTCGACAAGACCTTCCGGTCGGGCGAGAAGGTCAACGACGTCCGTCTCGAGCGCCGGCCCGTGAACTACAGCTACACGGACGGGCAGCTCTACCACTTCATGGACAAGGAGACCTTCGAGATGATCCCCATATCGGGCGAGGTCATCGGGGAGGACCAGCTCCAGTACCTGAAGGAGAACATGGAGTGCGAAGGGCTCGTGCACGACGGCACGGTGATCTCCGTCGAGCTGCCCTTCTTCGTCGAGCTGGAGGTGGTGGAGACCGACCCCGGCGTCCGGGGCGACACGGCGCAGGGGGGGACGAAGCCCGCCAAGCTCGAGACCGGCGCGGTGGTCCAGGTGCCCCTCTTCATCGAGCGGGGCGAGGTCGTGAAGGTGGACCGCCGCGAGGACAAGTACCTGACACGGGTGACCGCATGATCGACCTGGACTTCCTCCAGACCCTGATTCGGGCCATCGACGAGAGCAGCCTCGACTCCATCGAGATCGAGCGGGGGGGCACTCGCGTGCGGCTCTCCAAGACGCCCCAGGGGACGGTCGTTGCCGCGCCGCCCGCCGTGCATGCCATGCACGCCCCGGCCCCGGTCCCCGCGCCTTCGCCCCCGGGCAACCCCGGGCCGGCCCCCGCGGGCCCGGCGGCCGACGTCGAAGCCGAGGCGGAGGAGCCCGAGGAGGAGAGCGATCTAGTCGACGTCACGTCCCCGATGGTTGGGACGTTCTACCGGGCGCCGGCTCCCGACGCCCCCCCCTACGTCGAGCGGGGGGACCGGGTCGCGAAGGGCGACACGCTCTGCATCATCGAGGCGATGAAGCTCATGAACGAGCTCGAGGCCGAGGTGACCGGTACGATCCGGGAGGTGCTGGTGGACAACGCCGAGCCGGTCGAGTACGGGCAGGTGCTCTTCCGCATCGCGCCGGCCTGAGTCGTCATCTCGATGTTCAAGAAGGTCCTCATCGCCAACCGCGGCGAGATCGCGCTCCGGATCATCCGGGCCTGCCACGAGCTCGGCGTCCAGACGGTCGCCGTGTACTCCGAAGCCGACCGTGAGTCCCTCCACGTCCGCTTCGCCGACGAGGACGTGTGCATCGGTGCCCCGGCGGCGGCCGAGAGCTACCTCAACGTGCCGCGGATCATCGCCGCGGCCGAGGTCACCGGTGCCGAGGCCATCCACCCGGGATACGGATTCCTGGCGGAGAACGCGGAGTTCAGCGAGATTTGC
>JASFUL010000130.1:0-11208 GCA_050050315.1 Gemmatimonadota bacterium | reverse complement strand
GCAGGCCCCGGACGGTGAGCGACGGCAGCAGGATCCGCTCGGCCAACGTCTCGCCCTCGCCCTCGGTGCGGGCCAGCCCCAGCTCCCGGCGGAGCTCGTCATCGTACGAAGGCAGCTCGGCCAGCGCCTCCCGCTCCGCCCGCCCGACCGGGGCGACGGTCTCGTAGAAGCCGTCGACCAGGACCTCGCCCGTGTCCCCGTCCTTCATGCTGGCCAGGAGGTCGGCCAGCATCTGGCCCGGCACCGGGGCCCAGTTGCCGTAGTGGCCGCTGTGCAGCGGGCGGGTCGGTCCGTAGACGGTGAGCCCCATCCCGGTCACGCCCCGCACGCCGAAGGTGAGCTGCGGGCGGCCGCTCTGGTGCACCGGTCCGTCGAAGAAGAGCCACAGGTCCACCTCGTCCCAGCGCTCGCGCCACTCCCGCAGGTACGCCTCCAGGTGCGTCGAGCCGGCCTCCTCCTCGCCCTCGAAGAGGAAGCGGAGGTTGCTGGTGGGGGTGATTCCCGCGTCCCGGAGGGCCCGCAGGGTCGGGATCAGCGCCCCGATGGGCGCCTTGTCGTCCCCGGCCGAGCGGGCGTAGATCCGCCACTCCGGGTCCACCGGCTCGCCGTCCTGCGGCATCCCCCGGGCCTCAGCCCCGTCCTCCATGCTGCCCGTGTAGACGACGGGCTCCCACGGGGCGTGGGTCCAGTTGGAGGGGTCGGCCGGCTGGCCGTCGTAGTGGACGTAGAGGCCCAGCGTCCGGGTGGCGCCCGGCACGTCGAGGGCGCCGTACACCACCGGGCTCGCGCCCGGTCGCTCGAGGAGCTCGGCCTCGACGCCGGCGGCCTCCAGGCGTCGGACGATCTCGTCGGCGTTGCGGCGGATGCCCTCCCGGTCGGACGCGACGTTGGGGATGGACAGGAGATCCGCGTACTCCCGCACGAGCGCCGCGGCGTGGTCGTCCCGGTAGGCCGCGACGGCCTCGAGCGCCCGCCCGGTGAGGGCTTCCTGGGCGGCGAGACGGCCGATCGAGGGTAGGGACGCGGCGGGCGCGAGAAGCGTCGCGGCCACGAGGAGCGCTGCCGCCGCCGGCGGCACGACGGCCGCCGGGGGGGCGAGGGCGGCGAGGACCCGCCGTCCCGGAGCGAGGAGACGGGCTGCGGACGTCGGGGTCGGGCTGGGTCCCACGGTGTTCCTCCTGTCGGAGATTCCGTGAACAAAGTGGCCGGGGCTCGCGCCGCCGTGCAAACGGGGTCCCTCCGCCGCGTGGCGCTTCGAGGCTAGACCGCGACGACGCCCAGGAGCCACGCGCATACGAGAGCGGCGTAGATGCCCATGACGTAGCCCACCACGGCCATGAGGAGCCCCACGGGTGCCATCGCGGGGTGGTAGACGCCCGCCACGACCGGCGCGGACGCGGCTCCTCCGATGTTGGCCATGCTTCCGGTCGCGACGAAGAAGAGGGGCGCGCGCACGAGACGCGCCACGGCCAGGAGGATCGCGACGTGGATCGCGATCCAGAGGGCGCCGGCGGCGAGGTAGAGCGGCGCGTCCAGGACGGCCTTCAGGTCGGCCCGGGCGCCGATGCCCGCCAGAAGGAGGTACAGCGCCACGTAGCCCAGGTGGCTGGCGCCCACCTGCTCGTAGTCGCGGAGGGGCGTGAACGAGAGGAACAGCCCCACCGTGACCACGATGAGCACGGCCCACGTGGTCGGGCTGATGATCGTCGGATCGCCGAGAGAAGGAAGCGCGTCTCCCAGGTTCACCGAGAGCACGGCGGCCGCGAATCCCATCCCGATGAGGAAGGCCGCCTCGGACAGCGCGATGGGGTGTCGTTTGCGGTCCATCTCCTCCAGGCGGCGGTTCGTCTCCTCCAGCGCCGCCGTGTCGGCGCGGGTGGCCCGGTCGAAGCGCTTCTGCCACCCGCTGAAGAAGAGGAGCACGCCCATCCATCCGTACCCGACCACGGTGTCGACCACGATGATCGGGCCGAAGGCGGAGTCGGGCGTGCCGACGCTCTCGGCGATGGCCACCATGTTGGCCGTCCCCCCGATCCAGGAGCCCGACAGCGCCGCGAAGCCCTTCCACGACTCCGGGGGCAGGAACCCTCCGAAGACCAGGTACGCCAGGGGACCCCCGAGGACGATGCCGAGGGTCCCCGCCAACACCATGATCAAGGCCACCTTCCCCAGCCGCGCCACACTCTTCAGGTCCACGGAGATCATGAGCAGGAAGAGGGCGAAGGGCAGCAGGTAGCGCGTCATCCACCCGTACACGGGCGAGTCGGGAGGGGTGATCCCGGCCGTCGTGGTGAGCATGGGGACGAAGTAGCAGAAGATGACCGGGGGCAGGTACTCGAACATGCCCTTCAGCTTCTCCATCCGGCTGAGCCAGAAGATGCCCCCCACGATGAACGCGAGAAACGCCATCACGGACATCGGCTCCTGGATCAGGCTCTCTTCCATGGGCTCGGTCCCGGGAGATCAGGGGGATGCGGCGCGGCGGCCGGAATGGTAAGGGAGGAGGGGTGGAAAGACGAGGGGCCCGGTGGAGGGGGCGAGCACGGCGACGTTGTGTCCGGAGCCGCTCGTGCCGCATCGTGGAGGGTACGCGGCATCCTCCGGCGCGTCGACGTCGGTGATCCGGCGGACCGGACCGCCGGAGCCGGCGGCTCCGCTTCGATCCCCGACGGGTTCCAGGGGTGGAGCGGGCACGGCGTCGGGCTCTCCGGACGAAGGAGCGAGCATGCTGACACTCTGGGCGGCGCTGACCGCCGCCGGCCTCGGCGTTCCCCTGGCGTGGATCTTCGAACGTCGGAGGTCGCACGGGCGGAACCAGAGAGGGGCGTGCGCGGCCTGCGGTCTGCCCTGGAGCGAGGCCCCAGGCGCCGAGCCGTATCTCATCCACGGTCGGCTGGTGTGCGAAGCGTGCGCGGAGAAGGCCAAGCGCCGGATGCCCTGGCACCTCGCGACGATCGGCGCCGCGGCGGCGGTCGGGACGGCAATCGCCGCCGTCAGCTCCGGGAGCCCGACGGTCATGGCCCTCATGCCCGCGTCTTCGGCGATCCTGATGACGGCGGGGGCGGTGCAGTGGATGAAGCTGGCCAACCGCCGTGCGCAGCGGCGGATCGCCGCGGGCGAGTACGAGGCGTTCGAAGCGCTGGGTCGCGGGTCCTCCGCTGACCACGGGTCCCGGGTCTAGCAGGTCGCGGAAAGCTCCACTCGAACCGAAGCCGAGCGCCGTCCCCTAGATCAGCCCCTCCCGCAGGGCCTTGATGACGGCCGCGCTGCGGGAGTGCACGTGCAGCTTCCCGTAGATGTTGCGGAGGTGTGTGTCGACGGTGTGGGGGCTGATGAAGAGCGCCTCCGCGATCTCCTTCTGGGTCATCTCTTCGCAGAGGCGGTGGAGGATCTCCCTCTCCCGCTCCGTCAGCCCGTAGCTCCCCTTCGGTCGGGAGAACCGCGTGAACATGGCGAGCACCTTCCGGGCGACGTAGGCGTTCATCGGCGCCCCGCCTTCCCGGGCCGTGTGGACCGCCTCGAGGATGCGGTCGCCGGTGGCGGGCTTGAGGAGGTAGCCCGAAGCGCCGGCGCACAGCGCGCCGAACACGTCCTGGTCCTCCTCGCGGACCGTGAGGACGACCACGTCGGATGAGGGCGACACCTCCCGGATGCGCCGGATGCCTTCGATCCCGTCCATTCCGGGAAGCCCGAGGTCCATCAGGACGACCTGCGGGACCTCACCGCGCTCCAGGGCGTCCAGGGCCTCCTCCGACGATCCGACGGCCAGGGTGCACTGGACGCCTTCGCGCTGCTCGAGGAGCTCTACGATGGTGTCGCGGAGGAACCGGTTGTCCTCCACGATCCAGACATCGACGACCGGGTCGGTCAGGATGGGCAGGGGAGCCTCGCTCGGATGGGAGGGGCCAGCACTGGGCGCGTCGCCCGAAGGACGCCCCGTCTCGGGTGTGTCAGGTTGGCCACCTGAGTTCGACGCGTCCATGGCGTGTTCACGCCATTCTCGCCCGGAAGGTGATTCGCGTTCCCTGCCCCTCGGCGCTCTGGATCCGCAGCTCGCCCCCCACCTCCTCCGCCCGTCTGCGCATGCTCCGGAGGCCGTACCCGGGGCGCACCTCGTCCTCCCGGAAGCCGGGTCCGGTGTCCTCGATCCGCATCGCCAGGGCGTCGCCCTCCACGTCCACCCGGATCGTCAGGCCGCCGGTCCCGGCGTGCTTCACGGCATTCTGGATCGCCTCCTTGTACAGGAGGAAGACCTGCCGCACGAACCGGGGGTCGAGGGTTCGGCGGTCGAGATCCGAGGGAGCCGTGAACGTCGCCGCGCCGTCGAGCATCTCCCCCGCCGTGGCACGCATGCGACGCACGAGGTCCTCGAGGTTGTCGTGCTTGGGGTCCACGATCCAGATGATCTCCCGGAGGGACCGGACGGTCTCGTCCGCGGCCCGGGAGATCCGCCTCAGCTGCCGTGCCCGACGGGCCGGATCTCCCGACCCGCTCTCGAGCATCTCGGTCAGAAGGGCGATCGAGCTGAGGTTGGAGCCCACGTCGTCGTGGAGGTCGGCGGCGATGCGGAGTCGGAGCCGCTCCACGGCGAGGAGGTGCCCCACCCTGTAACGGTAGGCGGCGGCCAGGAACCCGAGCAGGAGCGCGGCGAGGACCCCGCGAAACCACCAGGCCTGCCAGAGGAGGGGTGGGACGACCACCGCGCGACGGGCTTCGGTCTCGCTCCAGGGCCCGGTCCCGGTCGCTCCCTGAACCCGGAACGTGTAGCGGCCCGGGGGCAGGCCCGTGTAGGAGGCTGTGCGCCGGGTGCCCGACTCCACCCAGGCCTCGTCGTAGCCGTCGAGGCGGTACCGGTACCGGTTCTGCTCGGGAGCCGTGAACGAGAGGGCGCTGAACTCGAAGGTGAGGTGGCGGATGCCCGCGGGAAGCTCCAGGGGCGCCGCTCCGGCGGTCGCCCGGCGACCGTCCGCGATCACCCGGCGGAGGCGGATGGGAGGCGGGGGAGGGCGTCGCGCCGCCCGCTGGGGATCGACGACGACCACGCCGGCGATGTTGTTGAACACGATCCGCCCGTCGGACAGACGCCATCCCCCGGGCGAAGCCCGATTGCTCTCGCGGCTCGGCATCCCCTCCGACTCGGTGAAGACCAGCGGCTCGAGGGGGTCGGTGACCGGCACCCCCGCCTCGACCGCGTCGGCCACGTCGTGTAGGCGGGTGCGGGCCACGCGGAAGACCCCGCCGTCGCTGGACATCCATACGAACCCCAGGCCGTCGTCGACCATGGCCCACACGCCGTCGTGGTGCAGCCCCTCCCGGGTCGTGACGGGGACGAAGCGACCGCCTCGGTACCGGTGGAGCCCGTGCTCGTAGGTGCCGATCCAGAGGGTGCCGTCTTCCTCTTCGTGGATGGAAGAGACGTGGACGCTCCGGAGGCCGTCGCCCGTTCCGAAGCGATGGACCGTGTCTCCCACGATGCGAAACAGGCCGCCGGTGCCCCCGACCCAGAGCGAACCGTCGCGGGCTGCGTGGAGGGCCCAGATCTGGCTCCCCCAGGCGAACTGGGGGCGGAACCCCGCGAACGTCGTGGTCCCCGCGGCCTCTTGGCTCGGGGTTCCGACCAGCAGACTGTCACCGGCGGCCACCCAGAGGCGCCGGCGACCGTCCGGTCCCCGCGTTTCGGCGAAGTCGCGTACGTCGTCGACCCGCACCTCCCAGCGTCCCACGACGCGGTATGTGGGCGCCACCGGTGGTCGGCCGCCCCCGCCCCGCGCGGGCCGGAGCGCCACGTACCCTCTCCGCCCCCCGACCCACAGCATCCCATCCTCCGCCTCGAAGAGGCTGCGGACGCGGTCGTCCGTCAGACCGTCCGACGCGGTCAGGCGCGCCTCGAGGTGTCCGTCCAGGAATCGGTGGAGTCCGCCTCCCCAGGTGGCGACCCAGACGCTTCCGTCCGAGCCCTGGAGGACGCCCGTGGTGAAGCCCTCGGCGAGCCCTCCCGACGGCAGGGCGGCCACCCGCCGGGGGGCGAGCTGGATCAGGCCGCGATCGGTGCCGATCCACAGACTCCCCTCGTCGTCCTCGAGGAGCCCCACGACGCTCCTGAAGTCCAGGTGCTCCGCCAGCTCCACGCGGTCGAAGCGCCCTTCCCGTCGCCGGAAGAGGCGCGCCCTGCCGTCGGCGGCCGGCGCGAAGACCACCCAGCCCGTGTCCCGGCTACCGCCCGGGAGTCTCAGGACGTGGCGAACGATCCCCTGCGGGAAGTCGGCTGGGGTCCGGATGCGCCCGGCGATCCTCGGATGCACCGACTGGCGCGAGGGAGCGAACTCTTCGAGCTCCAACGACCCGCGGGACAGGGTGTCGGAGAGCCACCGGATCCCGCTCCGGCCGTACCGCAGGAAGCCCGCCTCCGCCATGATGACCATGCCGGAACGATCGGCGTGGACGGTCGCCCTCAACGCCCGCCCGGCGGGCCTGAACGACGGCTCGATGGGCCGGAACCGCGGAGGCCGGTCCGGATCGTCAGGATCGAGGGTCATCCGTACGAGACCCTGCGCCGTGATCAGCACGCGCTCGCCGTCGGGCGTGGCCACGACACCGACGACGGTGTCGGTGGGCAGGCCGTGGCGTCGCGTGAAGGTCGTCCACTCACCGGTTGCCGGGTCGTGGCGCCTCAACCCGGCGTCGCCGCCCAGCCAGATGGCCCCCCGCCAGGCCTGTGGGCGCTCCGGAGAGGTCCCTGGGGGGAGAGACATCGCCGGGACCCGACCCTCTCGGACGTAGCCCAGGTCGCCCCCCTGGCTCCAGACCCAGATCCGACCCTCGTCGTCCTGGTGGATCCCCAGGATGCGGCGCGTACGGAAGCCGTCGAGGGGGACGGTCTCGAAGCCGTAGCCGTCGTAGCGGACCAGCCCCCGCCCCGTCCCGACGTAGAGGTATCCGTCGGCGCCCTGCTCCAGCCTCCGCACACCGTTGGCTGGGAGCCCGTCGGCCACCGTGAACACGCGGATCTGGTATTCGTCCAGCGGCGGGAGCGGGCCCTGGGCGGCCGCGGTGCAGGGCGCGACCAGAGACGCCGCCAGGAGGGCCCCCGAGGAGGCCCGGAGAGGGGCGGTGCGCGGGATCCGGGGTCTGCGGAACGAAGGAGCTGCGGTCATGAGGGAACGGGGCGGGTCCATGGCCTGGGTCCCCCCACCTGTGGGCTGAGCGCGTGCGGGGCGTCAAGTCGAGGTGGTGAACGGGTCTTTTCCGTCGGGGCCTCTTCTCTCTACGTTCAGGGCATGGTCGGCTACACGCTCCACCGGGACCTCAACCTCCTCGCGACCCGCTTCTCCGGCGCCGTCACGGACGACGAGTTCATCGAGCTCTACCGGACGATCTTCGACGATCCCGACTACGTGCTGGGGACCAACGAGCTGGCGGACCTGCGGGAGGTGGAGGACCTCCAGCTCTCCACCGAGGCCCTGCGGAAGGTCGAGTACCTGACCCGGATGAAGTACGGCCGGGAGGGCCTGAGCTTCCGGACCGCCCTGATCGCTCCCTCGGACTCGGCCTTCGGGGTCGGTCGCATCTACGAGGTGTTCGCCTCCGCCGGCCCGGAGGCGGTCTCGGTCTTCCGGACCGCGACCGAGGCTTTCGCCCACCTGGGCGTGGAGCCGATGGCCCCCGAGGTCCTGCACGGCGGCGACCCGGCCTGAGGGGAGATCCCCCACACCCTTCGTCCGGAGATTTCCTGATGGAGGGTGTCGGGGTATTCACCACGGCGTGTCGGTCCTTTCCCCACCGAGAATGAGGTACTTCCCCTCAATCCCCCCACCGGGAGGTCCCCATGAGACACGCGATCCCCGTGACCCTCGCCCTCGGTTGCCTGCTCGGCCTGCCGCCAGGGGCCTCGGCGCAGGACATCCCCGAGGCCAGCCCGGCGGCCATCGCAGAGCACGCCGAAGGGCTCCGTCTCTACCTCGCCGAGGAGTGGGCCGAGGCGCTGCCCCACTTCTACGAGGCCCACGAGCTGGAGCCGACCTTCTACACGCCTCTCTTCGTGGCGGCCCTCTCGGCCGGGAACGCCACCGGGATGCAGGCCGTGAGCGACTCCCTCTGGGAGATCGTGAGCGCCAACCGGATTCGTTTCAGCGACTACTACCAGGGTCTCATCGACGCGTACGACGCTCGCCGGGCCGGGAACACCATCCGTTCCATCGAGCTGATGCGTGACGTGGCCGATGCGTACCCCGGGACCAAGTCGGCCTACAACTACGCGCTGTGGGTCTGGACGCGGAACCCGTCGGAGGCCCTGAGGGCGCTGGCGACCCTCGATCCGCAACGGGAGCCCGTGAAGGACTGGTGGGGCTACTGGAGCGTGCGGGCGTCGGCCGACCACGCCGTGGGCCAGTTCGAGGACGAGCTCGAGACCTTCCGCACCGTCGAGGAGACCTTCCCGCCTTCGATCGCCGCGCGGGCGCGGCAGGTCCGGGCGCTGGCCGCCATGGGTCGGGTCGAGGAGCTGGACCCCTTCATCGCGCCGTGCGAAGCGATGGAGCCGGACCGGGGCTGGCACCTCGGCAACATCCTGGCCGAGGCCGGCACCGAGCTCATGGCCCACGGACATCCGGCCGAGGCGAAGACGTTCTTCGAGCGGGCGCTGGCCTACTACGACGGCCTGCCGGAGGAAGACGCGGGCTCGAGGGCGATGCGCTTCCAGCGGGCCTGGGTGCTCTACAACCTGGGTCGCTACGCGGAGGCCCGCCGGGGGTACGAAGCCCTCGCCCGAGACGTCCCGAACAACTTCGCCTACCAGGGGTGGGTCGCGGTGACGGCCGCCCTGACGGGGGATCCCGATCTTGCCGGGAGCACGGCGGCCCGCTTCGCCTCCGGGGAGCTGGGCAACACCGAGCTGAACCGGGAGTCCTGGCAGGCCCTGATCGCAGTGGCGCTGGACCATCCGGACGAGGCCATGGTCCACGTGCGACGCCTGCTCCCGGCTTCCTCGTGGATGCACCGCGATCCCCTCATGGTCGACCGCCTGGGCGACCGTCCGGACTTCCGGGCGTTCCTGCGCTCCACGAAGTTCTGACCTTCAGCGGGGCCCTCCCCCTCCGCTCTCGGCGAGGGGGGAGGCCCCTCCTCCACACTCCCTGGGCCGACCCCGTCGCAACGTCCGAGCGGTGGGTCCGACCCGGGTCCGGGCGATTGACGGGGCGTTGACGCGCCTGCCGTAGACTCCTTCCTGACGCCATCCCGCGCCCCGGCCCGGGGGCTCCCGTCCGGCCCCGGGGGTTGAAGGCGCACCGCGGATTGCGTATATACTGCGTGTCAGCGAGATCCCCCCGCAAGAAAGCAGTCCGCCGTGAGTTTCCCGATGATGGCCGACGACCCGCTCCTGGGCCTCGTGCTGCTGGGCGCCTTCTGCATCGTGGTCATGTCCCTGTCGGGGACCGTGCTGTGGCGACGCCGTCAGGAGGCCATCCGCGAGGGAAGGTGCCCATGCTGCGGCCAGCCGGTCGACCGGGACTGAGCGGGGTGGAAGTCCAACGCGATCTCCGCCCTTCCCGCCGGGGATGCCCCTCCGGTCGCTGCTGGGCGCGGTTCAGAAGCTGAGCGTCGCCGCCCCGTCCTTGATGAGCTCGTGCATGGCGCCGGACCCGGTGACCACCACACCCTCCATGAAGTCGTCCTCCGAGAGACCGCGCGCCTTGGCGCACGGCGGGCACACCAGGATCCCCGCCCCGTTCTCCGCCACGAAGCGGACCATCTCGTCCATGGACGGATCGAAGGGGTTCAGGTGGGCTCCCTCGCCGGCCCCCTTTCGTGCCCAGTCAACGCCGGAGCTCACCAGGAACATCGTGACGGCCAGGCCCGACTTCACGCCGCCGCTCGCGATGCTCCACGCCACCGAGGCACGCTCGTCGTCGAATCCACGGGACACCACGATCACGATCTTCTTCCGATCCTCCACGACCCTCCTCCTGCAAAGAGACGGGGCGCGGCGGCTCCGCGGCCCCCACTCTCTCTGCGGGGAGGAATCACGCGACCGGCCACCCATCCAATCCCCCCCTGGGGAGATGCCGGGTCGATCCTCGGGCCGTTTGACGGCAGATTGACGCCTCGACAGTAGGCTTCGGCACGCGAGTCCCTGAGTGTCCGGGGTCCTCTCGGTCCCGGACCAGCTCGGGAGCGACCGGCCCGGACGGATGGCATCGGGAACGCGGTCGCTGGGCCCCGAGCCTCCGGACTCCGGAGGTCTGCCGGGAGGCCCCTCAGGCCGTCCGCACCGCCTGAAGGCTGAAAGCCGCTTGCCGAGGGCCTCCCGGCACATCTCGGCGATCCCCTCCGAACGGTCGGCTCCCCGACCGGTCCGACGCCCCCCGTTGATCGCGCTCCCCCCACGGCGGAGCAGGGTGGAGGACGGCGCGGAACCGGCCGGCCGCTGGGGCGTAGCCCGGACGCCGAGTAGAGGGCATGGGCCGGAGGAGTCTCGATGGCGCTGGGTTGGAAGTGGACGGGGCAACGACGCCCGCCCTGGGCCGAGGAGCCAGGGCCCGGCCGGGTGTCGGTGTGGGACTTCCCACGTCCCCCGAGGTTGGAGACCGTGGACCGTCCGGTCCGGGTCGAGCACGCGGGCGTCGTGATCGCCGACACGCGCGGGGCGCTCCGCGTCGTCGAGACCGCCGGCGCGCCCGTCTACTACATCCCCCCGGGAGACGTCCGGACGGATCTGCTGGAGTCGGTGCCGGGCTCCTCGCTCTGCGAGTGGAAGGGACGGGCGGTGTACCACGACCTGGCGTTGCCGCCCGGGCTGACCGGGGGTCGCGCGATCCGTGTGCCCCGGGCGGCCTGGAGCTACCCGGACCCGTCCAGGGGGTGGGAGGCGATCCGGGGCCACGTCGCCTTCTACGCCTCCAGGCTCGACTGCTGCCGGGTCGGTGACGACCTGGTGCGGCCCCAACCAGGGGGCTTCTACGGGGGATGGGTGACGCCCGATCTGGCCGGTCCGATCAAAGGCGCCCCGGGCACGCACCACTGGTAGCGGGGGCACCGGGCGAGCCTCTCCGGGACCCACGTCCCGACGGGGGCGGGCCCCGGAACGGTCCGGACCTGTCGGCGCGTCGTTTGACCCGACGTGCACGGGGCTCGCATGTTGGGTAATTCCTTTCAAGCAGAGGAAATCCAGGTCCCAACCATTCCTCCGTGGAGGACCCCATGCGTCCGCAG
>JASFUL010000129.1:0-11219 GCA_050050315.1 Gemmatimonadota bacterium | reverse complement strand
GGTCACGATGCCCCCCGCGATCCACAACACGAGCGAGACGATCTGCAGGTACCCCTTGATCGGACGGCTGGCCGCGTGCTCGTACTCGGCCACGTAGATCGCGTTGGCCGCGGACAGCGAGGCGTGGGCCGCGGCCACGAGCATCACCACCAGGAACGCGGTGGCCACCCGCTGCACCACGTCCACCACGGGGTCGGGCACCCCCGCCACCAGGGCGATCCCGTAGTAGACGACCAGCGCCGGGGCCACGTGGGCGATGCGGTGGAAGACACGGTTGTCGCGGAGGGTGTCGTCCCACGTGAACCGGGTCTTCTCGGTGATGCGGTGCACGCCCCGCAGGATGATCCCGCGGGCCACGTAGAGGGAGAGCCACGCAAGGACGACCAGCCCGGCCATCCCGAGCAGCGTCACGCCCGAGACGCTCAGGTCGCCGAGGCGGTCGAGGGGACCGGCCGACGACTGCGGGGGGGCGGCGTCCTGGACGAAGGGAAGGAGCGGCTGAACCAGGGACGTCGGGAGGGTCATGGACCGGCTCCGGTGGAGCGCTGCGGTTGCGGGAGACGGGCCGGCACGGCCCGGGTCACGAGCAAGTGTACCGGGACGGGCCTTCCCCGGCCATTCTAGAGTGCCCCGGCTTCCACTGGAACCTGCCCGGTGACCCGGGGATTCCCATGCCGGCACACCGGACGGACCCGCGGGACCGCGCCGACCCCGGGCCGATCCGGTCGATGGGAGGCGCGGGACGCGACCCGGGGTGCCGGCGCCGGACGTCGAGGACCAGGAGCGGAAGATGAAGATCGCAGTCATCGGACGGGGAAGCGTGGGCGGCGCTCTCGCCCCCCGATTCGCCGAAGCCGGCCACGACGTCGTCGTGGGAGCCCGCCGACCCGCGCCGTCGGCCCGCCCACCCCAGACCGGGGTGGCGGACGCGGCGCGGGACGCCGACGTGGTGGTGCTGGCGGTGCCATGGGAAGAGGTGGAGGCGGTGAGGCGCGAGACCGGCGCCCTCGCGGGGAAGATCGTCGTGGACTGCACGAACCCCATCGGTGCCGGGCTGACCCACGCGCCCGTCCTCGCCGAGTCGGGGACGCGCCATCCCTCCGGCGGAGAGGCCACCCGGGCGCTCTACGGGGACGCATCGGTCGTGAAGGCGTTCGCGACGGTCGGCGCCCCCGCCATGGCCGATCCGGTCTACGAGGGAGGCCGGCCGTTCATGCCCGTGTGCGGGGGTGACGCCCGGGCGCGCAAGGTCGTGTGCGAGCTCGTGGAGGAGGTCGGCTTCCAGGCGGTGGACGCGGGACCCATGCGAAAGGCCGTCCATCTGGAGCACCTCGCGCTGCTCTGGATCACGATGGCTCACGAGACGGGACTCGGACGTCAGTTCGCGATGGGTCTGCTGGGACGCTGACCCACGGCGGCCCCGGGCCGGGCCCGGGCGCCCCCCGGAACCCCCGCCTCACGCCTCGAGGACGTCCCGCAGCCGGGCCGCCTGCGCCTTCGGGATCTCGTGGCGGAGGTTCCCCTTCCACACGAGGCCGCGGCCCACAGTCCGCCCGTCCAGCCGCAGGACGACGAAGCCATCCCCCTGCCCTTCGGCCTCGAGGGGCTGCCGCGCCAGGAGGGTTCGCCACTGATCGCGGTCGGGCTCGATCACGCGGCGACCCAGGCGGTCCCCCAGCCACTGGAAGAAGTCGTTCGTGGGACGGAGCCCCGCGCGAGGATCGTGCTTGAGACAGCGGAGTCCGAAGGAGATCACCCGCACCCTCGTGCCCTCGTCCCAGAGGGTGGGCGCCCACGCGTCGGACGTGGTCCCCCACACGCTGTCGCCCCGCGCCAGCCACCGGATCGGCTGCAGGACCTCGGGCGGGACGCCGTAGACCTCACGCAGCTGGCGCTCTCCCTCTCGCGCGTCGGCCCTGGCCTCGCTCCGGTCGGCGGGGCCCACGTCCTCTCCCGGAAACACGTCGGGGACCGGACGCCAGTCCTCGTCCACCCGGCCACGGTCCGCCTCCCCCTTCCTCCGGAGGCGGCACATGAAGAGGCCCCCCGAGTCCAGGTGATGTGGGTAGATCCGCCACGCCGCCTCCAACCCGGGATGGAAGGAGCGCCCCTCGAACGACGTCACGCCCGGCGCGTGGGGCGCGTCGAGGGGGATGGGCTCGACCTCGAGGTCCCCCCCACGCTCTTCCAGGATCCGGGACACCACCGCCTCGTTCTCGTCCGGGTTGAAGGTGCACGTCACGTAGAGCAGCGTGCCGCCCGGTCGCAGGAGGTCGGCGGCCCGGCGGAGGAGGCCCCGCTGGACCCCGATGATGTGCTCGAGGTATCCCGCGTCCGGCTCCTTCGTCTCGCCCCCGCGCTTGCGGAGCGTGCCCTCTCCCGAGCACGGCGCGTCGAGGAGCACCCGGTCGAAGAGCGCCTCGCCTCCCAGCCCGCGACCGTCGGCGGCGAGCACGAGGACGTTCGGGTGAGCGGTGCGGTAGAGGTTGCCCAGAAGACCCCGCAGCCGCTTCTCGCTCCGGTCGCACGCCACGAGGCTGCCGCGATCGGCCATCAGGTCCGCCAGGTGGGTCGTCTTGCCCCCCGGCGCCGCGGCCATGTCGAGGACCCGCTCACCCGGCAGCGGGGCCAGGGTGGGAGCCGCCAGCGCCGTGACCCGTTGCTGCACGTAGAAGAGGCCGAGCCAGTGCTCGAGGGTGTTCGCGACGGGACCCGGCTGGACGTCGACCCGGAACACGTCCTCGGGGATCCCCACCGTCGCCAGTCGGTAGCCGCGAGCCTCCAGTCGGGCGACGAGGTCCACGGCGTCGACACGTCCGGTCCGGACCCGCAAGAAGGTCGGTTCGGGCGTCTGGACGACGTCCTGGAAGCGGCTCCAATCGGGAACGATGGAGCGGTAGCGGTCGAGGGGCACGCTACCCCTTCGGGGCGGCGTTGGTGAGGTAGCGCCGGATCCTCCATCCGTGTTCGTCACGGACCCACTGGACGACGAAGCGACCCCGGAGCCGCCTCGGATCCTCGCCGTGCACGATCATCGTCTCGGTGAACGAGCCGATCTCCCACGCCCGGTCGGCGTGCACGTCGAGCTCCCGGCTCTCGATCTCGAGACCCTCGAAGGACGCCGTGGCGAACGATCGCGAGATCAGGTCCCGGAAGCCGTCCCGACCCCGGACTTCGGGGAGGCCGGGCGCCAGGATGAGCGCGTCCTCCGTGAACCACCTGGCCACGCCGTCCGGATCGCCCTCGTCGTGGGCCTCCGCGTACTCGGACCACGCCTTCCGGATCTCCCGCGCCGCCTGGGCGGCGCCGTCCCGCCGCTCCCACCGCTTCACCGGACCGCCTCGCGTCGGACCCCCCGACACGGGCCAGGCGTCGGGCGGGTGCGTCCCGCCGTCCCCCGGCCCGATTCCAGGGAGGTCGACGGGCACCGCCGCACGACCCCCGAGGACGTCCTCCGGCTGCGGAGGACCGACCGGGGGTCGAAGGCGTCCGCGGACGCGGACACGGCGCGCCGAGCCTGCATCTGAAGTCCTCCGGGGGGTTCGAGAGTGGGACCCTGGGGCCCATCTCGATCCTACGCGACGGCCGCGCCGAATGCTGTGGGGAGTTCTCCGGTGGAGACCGTGGGAAAGCGCCCGCACACGTCGGAGCGGTCGGAGACGCAACCGTTCCGCCCTGCCACCTCCACGCGCCTCCGGGGCCGATCCGGGGGTCAACCGCCCGTGCCCCCGCCGGAACGGCCGCCGGGATCCCGGCCACCGGAACGCCCCCGGGGTCCCCGGGCACCCGGTGGGACGGGCGGGCCCTGCGCGCCCCCCCGTCCTCGACCGACCCCCTCTCCCACGCCCGACGGAGGACCGGCGCCGGGACCGCGGCCACGCGCCGCCTCGGCGGCCGCCTCGGACGGTCCCCTTCCCGCTCGCACGAGTCGCCGCACCCGGGCCGGAAGCTCCAGCAGGTCCGGAGGGCCGTACCCCATGCGGAGCGCCTCCTCGAGCACCGCCCGGGCCTCGGCCGCGGGTACGCCGGCCTCCACGAGGTCGGCCAGCACCACCAGCGCCGCGGGGGCCGCCTCCCGGGGACCCCTTCCCAGGGCCTCCACGTGCTCGGGCGGGATGCCCCGCCTGAGCGCGTCTGCGGCGGCCACGAGCTCGCCCGGAGACGGTTCGGGCGGCAGCAGCTCCGCCGCCCCCTGCAGCCGCGCTCCGTACAGCTCGAGCGCCTGCAGGACGCGCTCCGCCGGGACACCCTTGGCGGCACCCTCCAGCGCCTTCGCCAGAAGCGGCCCGGACGGCACGCCCCGCTCGGCCGCCCTCGCCGCCAGGGCCTCGATCTGCTGGGCCGTGCCGGGATCCCACGCGTCCCGCACGCGAGCCCGGAGATCCTCCTGGGCCGCGAGACCCGGGGAGGCCACGACGACCAGGGCCAGCCCGAGCAGAGCGACCCGTCGGCCTCCACGTCGTCGAGCGCTCACCGATCCACCTCCGTGTTCGTGCTCCTGCCCGTCCATCCCCTAGACGATCTCCCTCCCCTCCAGGTCACGCGGAGGGTACCACCACCGTGCCCGTGGGTCGGCCCCACTCGTCCTCCCCGGAGCCCGGGGTCGACTCGGGAACCCACCAGCGGCCGTCCACCCGGAACCCGAAGTGGTACAGTCCGGGCTCCAGCTCGACCTCCACCGACCAGGTCTCGCCGGCACGCCGCAGCGGGACGGCCTGCCATGCGGAGAAGTCGCCGAGCACCTCCACGGCCCCGGCGGCTCCGGGGCGGACCGTGAACCGGACCCGCCGGCCCTCCGTCGACGGAGCCCCGAGGACCCGCACCACCGGCGGCGCCGGCGGGTCGAGCAGACGAACGGCGTCCACCGACACCCCGACCGTCGCGTAGCCCGCCGCGGGCGTCCCCAGGAGGGGATCCGGATCGGAGCGCCCACCGGCCGCGAACGTCCGCAAGGCGCCGCCCAGCGGCAGCGCGACGGAGAGGACGGCGCTCCCCTGGCCTTCCTCCACCGGCGTGTCCCACGCCCGCAGGTCCAGTCGGACCGTCCCGACCCCGGGACCCGGACCCAGCGGCGCAGTCGCGGACAGGCCCAGGCCCTTCCACGCGCCCGGATCCGAATGCTGGATCTGGCCGTCGAGCTCGACGCGGACCCGGCCGACGACGTGGTGGAGTGTGACTCCGGCGCCGGCGGTCCACACGTCCGTCCGGGAATCCGCTCCCTCCGGCCCCCACGAGACCGCGGCCAGGCGGCCGATTCCTCGGATCGACCAGCCCCCACCACCCCACCGTCCGAGCAGCTCCGGTTCGGCCCGCAGCTCGACCGCGTCGTACCGGTCCGGTTCCCGCACCTCGAACGCCCGGCCCTCGAGCGTCAGGCCTCCCGAGAGGCGATCCGTGAGGCTCCGTCTGACCCACATCCCCGCGTATCCGGAGATCCAGTCGCCTCGCTCGTCGGTGAGCGCCGCGCCCCCGTCCACCCCGGCCATCAGATCGGTTGCGCCGCTGCGGGTCCACGCCAAACCCGCGTTCACGTATCGGCCGGCGCCACCCTCGACCCCCGAGGGTGGCCGGGCCCACGACCCCGCCAGCCGGAGCTCGACGGCGTGCTCCTGGGCGGCGACCGGGAGCCCGGACGCCGGCAGCCCCATCGCCACGATCGCCAGCAGGGCGGCCGTCCGCCCTGCCCCCGGGGGCCCGGGTCTCAGGACCGCCTCTCGCCCGGCACGACCAGCACGGCGTTGCGGTTGCCGAACCCGTCGTCCACGTAGCGGTTCGCGGCCGGGTCGGTGGCCCACCGATCTCCGTCTACGAGGAACATGTACTGGTACACTCCGGGCTCCACCCGCACGCGCCCCGTCCAGACGCCGTCGCCGTCCACGTCCTCCAACGCCACCCCCGAGCCCCAGGACGTGAAGTCGCCGGCCACCGAGACGGAGGTGGCGGACGGCGCCTCCAGGGCGAATTCGACGTAGACCGCGGCACTGGCGGCGGAGGGGCCCGCGGGGGTCGGACCCCCGTCCCAGGGCCGCAGGATGAGGACGAGGACCGCGGCGGCCGCCAGCGTGGCGGTCAGGGGCGATACCGGGACGGGGCGGGGACGGAGCATCCAGTCCGCGACCCGGCTCCACCACGGGCGCCGAGCCGCCTCGTCCGCCACGTCCCGGGCGATCCGCTCCCGCAATCCAGGGGGCAGCCCTCTCGCGCCCGCGGCCCGGTGGGCGTCGATTCGGCGTGTCCACGCCCGGGCCTCCGCCCGCAGCCCTTCCGGCAGCTCGGAGAGCTCGACCTCCCCGTCCAGGTAGCGGTGCAGCAGCTCGTTCATGTCCGTCCCTCCAGGAGAGTCCGCAGGGCCTCCCGGCCCCGGTGGACTCTCATCTTGAGCGCGGCCGGGGCCACCCCCAGCGTCACCGACATCTCCTCGTAGGAGAGCCCCTCGTGGTGCTTCATCACGAACGCCTCCCGTTGCTCCGGCGTCAGACGGCTCAACCCGCGCTCCAGCTCCCGGGCCAGCTCCCGTCGCTCGAGCTCCTCTTCCGGACCGCCGTATCCAGACTGGGGAAGCTCCCCCGGGTCGTCGAGCCGCACGTGCCTCCGTCGGGGACTCTTGAGGTGGTCCTTGCAGAGGTTCGAGAGGATCCGGAACAGCCATCCGCCGACCCGCTCCGGGTCGCAGCGCGCGAGGTTCCGGAAGCCCCGCACGAACGCCGTCTGGACCAGGTCGGCCGCCTCGTCGGCGTCGCCCACCATCCTCTCCGCGTGCCGGTACATGACGTCCCCGTATCGGGCCACCAGTCGGTCGAACGCGTCCACGTCGCCGGCGAGGACCCGCCGGACGACGACCGCGTCCTCCGGCTCCCCCGCCGGGGTCGCGGCCTCCCGCGTGCCCGACGAAGCCGCCGCGGGTGCGCGGATCCCAGACCGGGCGCCCGGCCGGACCCCGTCGACCGCTCGTTCCATGGCCCCGTCCTTCACCGGCCTCCCGCACGAGGCCTGGTTCCGGGCCGGCGACGGGTCTGCATCTTCATCCTTCGACCTGTACGCAGCTGGCCTCCGTGATCGTGTAGGCGACCCCGTCCACCTTCTCACCCGGCCCCACCGACGCCTCCTCGGGTGCCACCGTCGCGTCGAACCGTAGGACCTGGTCCGTCAGATCGAGCTCCGCCAGGTGACCCAGGGCGTAGTCGTCCGGCGGCAGGAAGTCGATGGAGAACGCGCCGTCGGAACCCACCACGCCCGTGCGGGAAACCGGGGTCCCCTCGTCGTCGACGACGGTGAGCGCGACGGCCCGGGGCACGAAGTCCTCGATGGAGCGGCCGACGCCCTCCGGACAGTCCGGGATCGTCACGCCACTCGCCGCGCTCACCGTCCCCTCGATCGAGGCGCCCCCCGTCACCTCGTCGCCGACCTCGCCGTCGCCGTCCTCGTCCGCGAAGACGGTGGCGTGGATCACGGGGTGCATGATCCATCTCCCCGACTTGCCGGCCCGGTGACCGAAGCTCTGGGCCACGTCGAAGTCCAGGACCACCCCGGTCAGGCCCTCATCCAGCTGGAGGGAGCCCCCGCCGAGCTTGACCTTGAGGCCGCTCTGCGCGCAGCTGGGGCACATGACCTCGCCCTCCGCGGGGAGCCCGTCGGGGTGCTCCAGGCCCCCGGACGTGTACACTGTCCCGTCCTCGGCCTCCAGGACGACGCCCGCCAGGATCACGCGGAGCTGGGTGTACACGCCCTCCTCGATCCCGACCTCGTCCACGAGGAGCTGGACCGTGCCCACCAGGGACGTCAGCTCCACCAGGTCGGTGGGCCCGTCCAGGAGAACCACCGTGCCCCCGCCACCCTGCAGGTGGATCTCCTCCACGACGACCCAGACGTTCTCCAGGTCGCCGGGCTGGTCGGTGAGGAAGACGGAGAGACGTGCCGGGCCATCGGGGCCGCCCGTGGACGTCGGTTCGTCGCTGCAAGCGGAGGCCCCGAGGATGAGGAGCAGCGCAAGCGTGGCGGCGGACGTTCGACTCGTAGTCGGTCGCATGTCTGGAATCCTCCCTGGGTGCAGGTCGTGCACGACCTGCAGGAGCGTGTTACCGCGGCCGGCCGCGGTTCCACTCCCGTGGGCAGCAGGCGCCGCCCTTCTCAGGGGGCCCCTCGGGCAGCCGGACGACCTCGCCCCGCCGGAGCGGCGGGAGGCTCCTGGCTTTGCGGCCCCGACTCACGTCGGGTGTGCCCCTTCCGGGAGCGGGGGGTCGGTCTCTCCGACCCCTCCAGATGGGTAGACGAGCGAAGCCCGGGCCAGGTAACGACCGCTCGGTCACCCGTGCCCCGCCCCTCCCCGGGAGCCCCCGGAACGGGGCTCCCACCTACAAGATTGCGCCGCCTGGCCCCGAAGGGCCAGACGGCGCGGACTGCCCCGTCTTGGAGTCGAGGGTCCCTCTCTCTAGGCTTTGGCGCCGACGAGCCTTTCGCCTTCCGCTCAGTGGCGGCCTGGCGTCCAGTCCGTCAGGGGAACCCACTCGATGTTGTTGTCGGCCCTCGCACTTATAGGGGGTCAGCCACTGGTGTCGACGTACACGGCCCGGCCGGCCGGCGTTCCGCCCTCTCCGTCTCCGGGCCACCTCCACGCCGCCCGAGCGCCCGTTCCGGAAGTCACCGAGCGGGCCGTCCCGCCGGGGGGCGGCCGAGCCGTCAACGCGGGCCGTCGGCCAGGAACGAGACGAGCGGTTCGCGCACCTCCCGCCAGCGGGGCCACCAGGGTGCGACGACCTCGAAATGTCCGGCGCCCGCCACCTCGACGTAGCGCACGTCGTCGCCCTCGGCCCGGGCTCTCCGAGCGTAGGCTTCCACGTGGCTGGCCGGCACGTCCCGGTCGTTCTCGCCGACCACCAGGAGCTGTCTCACGCCCAGCGGCAGGAGCTCCGCCGGGGAAGCCATCCGGACCCGGTCCCGGACCGAGGCGGGGTCGGCCCCGAGGAGCTCCTCGACGCGCCCGAGGCACGACCGATCGGGGAGCTCGTGGAAGCCGAGGAGATCGGCGATGCCGGCGAGCGCGACGGCGCCGCGCATCCGGAGCGGCGTCGACTCGAAGAGCGCGGTCCCCGGGTCCAGACGGTGGCGCGCCGCGAGCCAGAGGGCGAGGTGGCCCCCCGACGAGTGGCCGATCGACACCACGCGCTGGAGGTCCAGCGGCAGGCCCCGGGCGAGGACCCTCACGAAGTCGGCGGCGGCGGCCACGTCCCGGAACGTGGCGGGCCATCCTCCTCCTGGATCCCCGAGTCTCCGGAACTCGACGTTCCAGGTCGCCCAGCCCGCCCGGGTCAGGTCCACCGCCAGGCCATCCATGTAACGCAGGCTCGCCACGTCCGCCCAGCAGCCGCCGTGGACGAGCACGGCTACGGGGTGGGGGCCGTCGCCCGGGGGCAGGCGGAGGTCTCCGAACCGCCGCGTCCCCGGCCCATACGCCCGCTGCTCGTCGGGAACCGACCCGGGACGCCGCAGCACCTCCTCCTCGGTGACTCGGGGCGCGATCTCGTCCGTCACGGCGATCGTCCTTGACCTGAAACGAGTTTCCTGCGATCCTTGCTGTTGCACGAGTACCGAACCATGCTCGGCCACGCGACACCGGCCCGAGCCCAGAAGAGCCTGGGCGAAGCGAGCCCCGGCTCTCTTTTTTTCACTCGGTACCTGCGGTCACGCGGCGGAACCGATCCGCCCGGCAACGAAGGCTGGCGACGGTGAGTCCGGAGATACCGACCCCGGCGGCGGCCGCACCAAAGGGAGCACCGTAGCATGCGTACCACCGGAACCGTGAAGTGGTTCAACGACGCCAAGGGCTTTGGCTTCATCACCCCGGACGACGGCTCGAAGGACTGCTTCGTGCATTTCTCGGCGATCCAGGGATCGGGATTCAAGAGCCTGAACGAGGGAGAGAAGGTCGAGTTCGAGGTCGTGCAGGGCCAGAAGGGTCCCGCCGCCGAGAATGTGACTCGCGTCGACGCCTGACGCGACGGGTCCGGCCGAGAGGCTGGTTCGGGGCCGTCCCGGGATGACCGGGACGGCCCTTTTTCGTTCAGTCCGCTCCGTTCACCCCGGCCGCGGAATCACCCCGTCTCGCGCCCCCCTTCCCCCGCGATCCCGAGACGCGCCACGAACGCGTCGGGAGGCGCAGCGTAGACCCGCACCCCGTGGGGCCGGGCCTCCTCCCAGAGGCGCCTCCGGTGGCGCGTCGCGAGGGCCTCCAGCGCCTCTCTCGCCTCGGCGTCCTCCACCAGGTCCGGCTCCCGGTCCAGCAGTCGCAGGAGATCGGTGAGGTCGTTGGCCTTCCCGAGAAGATCCTCCAGCTCGTGCTGCACCTCGCCCCCTGGATCCAGGAGCCCCGGCCAGGCGTGGCCCAGCAGCCGAAGGTGGTACCACAGGTACTTCACTCGCTTCCGCCACTCGTGGAACGCGTCGCCGGTCCCGGCCACCCACGCGTCCCCCAGTTCGTGCGCCCCCCGGGCGTAGACCCTCCGCAGCCCCCCCCGCAGCGCCGCGGGCCCGAGACCGTCCCGCGGCCACGGCTCCAACCTCCCGCCCGCCTCCTCGATGCGCGCACGCGCCCGCTCCGCGGGACCTCCCGCCTCGAACGCCGCCGCCACGATGGCGTCGCGTCGCTCGGTGATCCGCCTGCGCGCCGGACGCAGGAGGGGCTCGACGGACGCCTCCCCGCGAGGTCCGTCGATCAGACGCTCCAGCGTCTCCACGGCGACGTCCGCCTGGCGGGCGGGCGCAAGCAGCCCCCCGGCGTCCCGGTACGCGGCGTTCTCGCGCTGGAAGATCTCCTCGCCCACGTGCGGACGCACCAGGCGCAGGACGGCTCGGACCTTCTTGCAGCGCTTCCGGGCGTCGTGGATGCCCTCCCCCGGGTCTTCCGGATCGATGAGGCTCGACAGCGCACCGGCGACCTCCTCCGCAGCCACCCTCCGGAGGGCGGCTCCGGGCTGCTCCGCGCGCTCGATCTGGTAGCCCATGGTCTCCTTCCCGACGCGACCGGCACGCCCCATCCCCCCGCCCTCCGTCACGTACGCCCCCGCGGCCTCGCGGATCCGCCCGCCTCTCCACCGGACCCCGCCGGCTTCCCGCTGGCCCCGTCGACGACCTCGTCGCGCCGCCGTCGGACGAGTCGTCCGCGGGCATCTTGCCGGCGCCGCGCCGTCCGACCATCCTCGTCGCTCGAGCCTGACCCGCGTCCT
>JASFUL010000128.1:0-11236 GCA_050050315.1 Gemmatimonadota bacterium | reverse complement strand
GGGGTGGTACCGGCCCAGCCGACCTAACAACGAGTGGGGCCGGGCCGCGTCGGCCGCACCCCTCTTTCACGTCATGATCCCCGGCCGGTCCGGGGGCTCGGGGACGCCCTCAGAAGATCTCCACCGTGAGATACCTCTTCGGGTTCTCCCGCAGGTCCGTGGCGAGCAGCGCGATGCTCTCGGCGGCGCGGTTGAGGTTCACGTAGAGCGAGTCGTCCGTGGTCAGACGACCCAGCGTGCCCTCACCGGCCTCGAGGCGGGTCAGGATCGTGTCCAGGGACCGCATCGCCCGGTCGAGCGTGGTGGTCGTGCGGTTCAGGGTGAGGAGGGCCGAATCCGCCCGGGCCACCGCGGACGCCACGTCCGGGCCCGCGCCGGCGGCGTCCTCGAGCCCCCGGGCCGATCGGTTCAGGCTCGCCGTGAGGTCGCCGAGCTGGTCCCGCTGGACCTCCGCGATGCGGTTGAGCTCGCCCAGGAGCACCTGGAGCTCGGCCGCCGAAGCCTCGACGGAGCCCATGGTCGGTCCGGCGAGCAGGTCGTTCAGGTGGGTCAGCACGTCCTCGGCCTTCGAGCCGAGGTCGCCGGCGGTCTCGAACAGGGTGGCCCCTTCCCCCCTGCCAGGAATCGTGTCCCACTCCTCGACCGTGCTGCCGCCGGGTCCCGGCACGACCTCCATGGTCCGCCCGCCGAACAGCCCGGAGGCGCCGAGGGAGACCACGGATCCCTCGGGGATGCGCCAGTCCCCTTCGATCTCCATCGTGATGTCGACGGTCCCGTCGGGCGTCATCTCGAAGTCGTGGACGCGCCCGATGTTCACTCCTCGCATCTGGATGGGATCGCCCCGGCGCACGCCGCCCGCGTCCTGCATGGTGGTCACCACCATGTAGCGGCCCCGCAGGGAGGCCGGGTCGGTGAGGAGGAAGAGGACCACGATGAACGAGATGAAGCCGACGATCACGAACGCTCCCACGCGCAGCTCGCCGACCCCCCGGTCCCGGGGCACGGCGTTGCGCAGGTCCTCGTCGGACGGCCCCGCCCGTCCCCTGCCCGCGTCCCTGCTCGTTTCTGCCATCGCAGTCTTCCCCGCCCTCTTCGTCAGACGTCCAGGATTCCGACGGCCGCCTCGGCCGCCGCGCGGTCCCCGAAAGCGCGCACGACCGGGTCGTCGCTATCCCTGAACTGGTCGGGCGTTCCGCAGAAGCGGAGCGTCCCGCGGTCGAGCATGCCGACACGGTCGCACATCGCCAGTCCGCCCTCCACGTCGTGGGTCACCAGGAGAGACGTGACCTCGAGCTCCACGGCGAGCTCCCGGATGAGCGCCTCGACGGCCGCCGTGTTCACCGGGTCGAGGCCGGTCGTGGGCTCGTCCCAAAGGAGGATCTCCGGCCGACCCACGATGGCCCGGGCGATCCCGACCCTCTTCCGCATCCCCCCGGAGAGCTCGGACGGGATCTTCCCCAGCACCGCCCGGGGCTGGAGGTTCACGATGGACAGGGCCTCCCACACCCGCCGGCCGACGGTGCCGCGATCCAGGCCCCGCAGCTCCTCCTCGTGGATCCCCATCGCCACGTTGTCGTGGACGTTGAGCGAGTCGAAGAGGGCCGCGTTCTGGAAGACGTAGCCCACCTTGCAGCGGACCTCCTCGAGCTGGTCGGAGCCGCCGTGGTAGACCGAAATCCCGTCGATCCGGACGTCGCCGCGGTCGGGCACGATCAGCCCGATCGTGGTCTTGAGGAGCACGCTCTTACCGGTGCCGGACGGTCCGAACAGGGCGAACATCTCGCCCGTCCGCACCGTCAGGTCCACCCCGGCGAGCACCGGCGCGTCGAACGCCTTGTGGACGTTCAGGAACTCGATCGCCGGCCGGGCGTTTCCGAGGCCGTCCCCGCCGGTGCCGCGGCGCCCCCCAAGGTCGCCCGCGCCGGGTCTCTCGCCCCCCCGGGTGCCCGGGGCTCCCGCCGGTCCGTCCGTCACTGGAGCATCAGGGGTGGGAAGAGCGCGTCGAGGATGAGGATCGTGAGCGTCATGAACATGACCGCGTCGGTGGTCGTGCGTCCCACGCCCTCCGCGCCGCCCCGGGTCTGGAAGCCCATGTGGACGGAGATGAGGGGGATCGCGAGCCCGAAGACCAGGGCCTTCGTGAGCGAGTACAGCAGGTCCCACGAGTGCCAGAAGAGGCGGGCGCCGTAGAGGAACGACTCGAAGCCCAACCCCACCTCGAGCCGGGCCGCGACCATGCCCGCGAAGATGCCGATCAGGTCCGCGATGCCCACCAGCAGCGGCATGACGATCACCCCCGCGACCACCCGGGGCGCGCCCAGGATGGCCACGGGGTCGCGGCCGAGGGAGTAGTAGGCGTCGATCTGCTCGGAGACGGTCATGGTTCCGAGCTCGGCCGTGATCCGGGCTCCCACGCGGCCGACGAGCACGATGGCTGTGAGCACGGGGCCCATCTCCAGCACCACCGTTTCCACGACCAGGCTCCCGAGGACGTACTGGGGCACGGCGCCGGTCATCTGGTAGCCGCCCTGCTGGCTCGTGACGATGCCGGCCAGCGATCCCGTGACCAGGACGATGGGGAGGCTCTCGATCCCCATGACGTACATCTGCCGCAGGATGTCGCGGAAGGAGACCCGCAGGCGGGCCAGCGCGACGGAGATCCGCCACGTGAGCCGGCCCAGCTGACCCGCGTGACGCAGGACGTTCCGGGTTCCGCGGCCCACGCCGCGAACCCTGCGGAACAACCAGTTGGGACGTTCGTCCACGGTGGGGGCGCTGCCGTTCACGACGCGGCTGGAGCTCCGCGAGGTCGGTTCGATGCGAAGGAGGCCGCACACGGCCCGTCGAAGAGACGAACGATCGGGGGATCCTCGCGCGAAATCAAGGCGACCGCGGGCGGGCTCCGGCCCTGCGGAGGGTGGCCCGCACCCGGGCCAGGAAGAGCCTGGGCTCGAGGGGCTTCCGGAGGTAGTCGTCCGCGCCCATCTCGATGACCTCGACCTCCGTGCCCTGGGTCCCCGTGCCGGTGAGCACGATGACGGGCACGGAGCCGTGGTCCGCGTCGGAGCGGAGCCGCCGCAGGAACGTGGCCCCGTCCATGCGCGGCATCCCGAGGTCGACGATCACGAGATCGATGGCCGCCCGAGCGAGCTCCTCGAGGCCCTCCACGCCGTCCTCCGCCTCGAGCACACGGTAGCCCCGCCGCTCGAGGACCGCCCGCGCGAGGAGCCGCTGGTCGGGATCGTCCTCGACCACGAGGACGATCGGCGGGTCCCCCGGCTCCGGCGTCGACGCGAGCTCCGGACGACCCGCCGACGGAGCGTTCTCCCCGCCGCCCAGCATCGTCCGGACGTGCTCGGGGGTCGTGACGTCGAGGACGGGCGTGCGACCTGTCGTGGCCCGGAGCGCCACGAGAGCCCGGAGGTCCGTGGGATGGGGGGACGCCGCCCAGACCCGTACGCCGTCCTCGGCCAGGGGGACGACGCCGAGGGAGCGGGCCAGCTCCGGGGGGACCAGGAAGCGTGCCGGACCGGGGCCGTCGGCCGGATCGGCCACGTCGACCCCCAGGCGCTCCGCGAGGCGGGCGGCCAGGGCGTCCGCCTCGAGGTGGAGGACGTCGACCAGCGCCGCCCAGACGACGGCCGGGTCGGCCGGGCCCGGGGTCAGCTCGACGCCCAGCGGGCGTGGGAGGGGTCCCATGAGCTGTTCCGCCCACCCGTGACTGCGACGATCCGGCGTGGCCTCCACGCCGTGGACGACGTCCCGGAGCACGTCGGCCAGGCCCACGGCCGCGGGCTTCAGGCACTCGGCGGGAGTCTCCGCCACGTACCGACCCGCTTCGGAGACCCCCGGGAAGCCGTAGGAGGCGCCGGAGTCCCGAACGGCGCGCGCCTGGGCCCGGATCGCATCCGACGCCGCCCCGGCGTCGTCCCCCCCTCCGAGAAGCGTCCCGAGGGCGTCGTCCAGGGCCCCCAACCGCTCCTCGAGGGCCCCGCGATACCAGCCGCGGAGCTCGGACATCCGCTGCTCGAAGTGCGTGCCCATGGTGGCGTCGCCCTGGCTCGGTCGCGGCTTCCCGGAGTCGGGCCCACGGCCCGGCCCGGGGCCCAGCGCCGGGCCGGGCGTGCGCTCGCCCGGAAGAAGGTAAGAGCGTCCCTGGACGCAGCCAATCCGGACCGGGGGCCGGAGCTCTATTCCTCCCTCAGCGTACGGGCCGGGTCGATGCGGGTGGCCCGACGGGCCGGGATCCAGCTCGCGAGCAGCGCGGTCGAGGCCATCGCCGCGGCGGCCAGTCCCAGCAGGGCCGGGTCGGCGGGTTCGACCTGGAAGAGGAGGGCCTCGAGGAAGCGGCCGAGGTACACCGCCGCCACGAGGCCCACCAGCAGGCCCGCGAGGACCACACGGAGGGAACGGCCCAGCACGAGGTTCCGGACCTGGCCCGCTTCGGCACCCAGGGCGATCCGCAGTCCCAGCTCGCGGGACCGCCCGCGCACCTGGTACGCCACCACGCCGTACACCCCGACGAGGCCCAGGAGCAGCGTGATGCCCGCCGCCGCTCCCATGAGCAGGAGCGTGAAGGACGTCCGCACCATCGTCGCGTCCACGGCGTCCCGGAGACTCCCGCGTACCGCCAGGGGAGCGTTCGGCTCGAGCTCCGCGACCGCCGCCCGGAAGGGCGCGGTGACCTCGCGCTCCCGTCCCGCCTCCGTGCGCACGAGGACGGTGGCGCTCCGGGGAGCGAAGTTTTCGAAGCCGTCCCCGGGCGGCTGGGTCAGGGGGAAGTACATCATCTCGCTGGCGGGTCTGTCCAGGCCCTGTCCGCGCACCGGCTCCACCACGCCGACTACCCGGAGGAAGTGGTCGCGGGGAGGCGAGACCGGCCGGAATCCCTTGCCGAGCGGATCCTCGCCCGGCCAGAGGCGCTCGGCGAGGTTGCGGGTCACCACCAGGGCCGGGGCCCGCGCGTCCGCGTCCTCGGGCCGGAAGGCGCGACCGGAGACGAGCCGCATCCCGAGGGTCTCGAAGTACCCGGCGCTCACCCCCCACGTCATCGGGACGCACGGGGGGAGCTCCTCGTCGGCCACCTCCCTGCCCTCGACCAGGCCCACCGAGCACGCCTCGGTCAGGCCGACCGGCGACGGGCCGATCGCGGCCCGCTCCACGCCCGGGAGTGCCTCCAGGCGCGAGAGGAGGGAGCGGTAGACCGCGACCACCTCGTCGTCGGACGGATATCGACCCGGCGGCAGCGTCACGTCCCCCACGAAGACGCCGTCGGGCTCGTAGCCGGGATCGACGGCCCGCAGCGCCTGGAAGCTCCGCAGGAGGAGGGCCGACCCGGACAGGAGGACGACGGCCAGCGCCACCTGTCCCGCGGTGAGAAGCCCCCGGATCCGGGACGACCGGGGTCCCGGATCCGCTCCCGAGCGGGCCCGGGCGGCGGGAGCTTCCACCGCGGCGAAGCGGATCCACGGCCACAGGGCCAGAGCGGCGGCGAGGCCCAGCGACAGCAGCAGCGTAACCCCCACCGTCGGACCCCCGACGGCGAGACCTTCGATTCTCGGGATGGAGGGCGGGGCGAGGCGGACGAGGAGGCGGACCGCGCCGGCGGCCAGGGCGAGGCCGAGGGCCCAGGCCGCGAGGGTGACGACGAGGCTGTCGGCGAGGAAATGGACCAGGGCGTCCCGGCGGCTCGCGCCGAGGGCGCGGCGGATCCCGACCTCGAAGCGCCTCCCCTCGGCCCGGACCAGGAAGAGGTTCGCGACGTTGGCCCCCGCGACGACGAGGACGATCCCGACGGCGCCGAGGAGGATCCAGAGGGCACGCTCCACCTGGCCCAGCACCTCCTCGCGCAGCGAACGGAAGGTCGTGCGCAGCCCGAACTGCTCCTCGATCGAGGGAAAGAACGGGATCGCCTCTCCGAGGAGGGCCTGCACCCGCTCGAGGTCGTCCTGCACGGCTTCGTCGCTCCACCCCGGAGCGCGGCGGGCCAGGATGTCGATCCGGAACTGGTCCGTGGGACGGGCGGCCGGGTCGATGGCCTCGGGAATCCACGCGTCGACCTCCTGCCGGGGCAGGTGGACGTCCGGACCCGTCACGCCGACGACCTCGCGTCGGACGCCGCCGAGCTCGACGACGCGACCGACGACGTGCGGGTCACCTCCGTACCGGGTCTGCCATACGCGGTGGCCGAGCACCACGACCGCGTCGGCGCCGGGCCGGTCCTCCGCCGGACCGAACAGGCGGCCCACCTCCGCCCTCGCTCCGAGCACGTCCCACACGCCCGCCGTGACCCGCGCCGTGGTCAGCTCCTCGGCCACTCCGTCCCCCACCAGGGGCTGAGGCTGCGTCCGGTACCCGCCGACGGCCTCGAACACCCGGTTCCGGTCCCGGAACGCCAGGAAGCCGTGTCGGGTCGTGGGCCACTCGGTCGGCCCGGCCCCACCCGTGTCCATGAGGTGGAAGACGTGGACGATCCGGTCGGCGTGGGGGTACGGCAAGGGCTCCAGGACCACCCCCTGCACGACCGTGAAGAGCGCCGCCGTGGCGGCCAGGCCGGCGCCCAGCGTCGCCACCGCCGTCGCCGTGAATCCCGGGGTCCGGAGCAGCCTCCGCACCGCGCTTCGAAGCTCCCGCCGCATCGCGTCCGCCATGGCCACCCCTCCCCTCGTCTCGTTCGCGTTCGGGCGCTCCAGAGCCCGGATCGACCACGCGTCCCGGGCGCATCCCGCCATGAGCGGCAGGGGCCCGGGAGCTCCGGGAGCCCGGCGGGCGGCCGCCAGCTCGGCGAGCCATTCGCGCCGCCACTCGCTCCGGCGGCTCCGCGGAACGGCCAGCGACAGCAGCCGGACCGCCGTCTTCACCGGAAGTCCGACCCGCGTCATGGACCGCCCGTCCCCGGCAGGAGGCCCAGCGCGCGCTGCCTCTCGCGGACCCGCTCCCTCGCGGTCGCCAGCGAGGTCCGACCCTCCCGGGTCGCGGCGTAGTACCGGCGGGCGGGTCGGCCTTCGGCGTGGGCCTTCCCCTCGCTCTCCCAGCTCCCCTCCACCATCCCCCGGGCCTCGAGCTGCCGCAGCACCGGATAGACGGTGCCGCTCGACAGGTCGGTTCGCTGGATCACCTCCAGTCCGTAGCGCGCTCCGGTCTCGAGCGCGGAGAGGACCAGGATCTGGTTCCAGGTCAGCGGCGTCTCCGTCATGGGCTCTCCATCGCCATGTCTTCCAGCTATGTCGGTTTCGATCAAGGATACTATATCGGACGCGACAAAGGCCCGCCAGGTTTCAGACGACGGAGTCGCGAGAGGCCTCTCGCGGGGGGGAACGGCGGAAGGCCGGGAGCACCAGGGTGGTGTCCCGGCCTTCGGAGAGAACCTCGCGGGGTCGGTGCTACCGCGTCTCCCCCACCCCGTAGAAGATCGAGTTGAAGATCAACGGGAAGACCCCGTGGGGCTGCGAGCGGAAGGTGATCTCGGGCGTGAAGATGAAGACGTTCCCCTCGCCCAGCCGGGCCCGGAAGAAGGCCGGCAGGCCCTCGATGTGCTCCTGGCCCCACGCCCACCCGCTCCGGAGGGGCGTGTCGGCGGCGAAGCGTCCCAGGACCTCCACCCCGTCGGCTCCGGGCTCGGGCTCGAGAACCGGGTTGCGGGCGAAGAGCACGTCGGCTCGCGCGCCCATCCCCGCCGTGATCGGGCTGGTCTCGTCCAGGGTGACTTCCAGCAACGAGCCGGGCACGAAGAACTCCTCGGGCGACAGCGGCTGGCCGTCGTCGTCGACCAGCGCGTTGCGGAGGGGCAGGCCCAGGGGACGGGCCACGGACGACGAGGCGCCCCACGCCACCACCGTCCCGCCCTCGCGCACGAACGCCTCGAGGGCGGGGGCCGTGGTCTCCTCGGAGAACTCCCCGATCATGTAGCCGTAGTCCCTCAGGACGTCCTCGGCCGGCTCGGCGCTCCCGCGGAAGCCACGGCCCCCCCCTCCCAGACCGATGTCCGGCAGGAGGATGACGTCGTAGTCGTCGGCGAGGTGGCCCTCGTCGAGCCGGGGCACGTAGACGCGCTCGAAGTCGAAGTCGAAGTCCTCGAGGATCAGCCGGGTCCACCCCGACGACATCGAGCCGCCGTACTCGTCCAGGAGCCCGATGCGTGGCTGGCGGAGGGCCACCGACGGCCCGTCGGGCGCGGCGGCGACGCCGACCGCGTCGACCCCGGTCTCCCTCGCGAGGGCCTCCATGCGGGTGCGGTCGACCGAGGAGGCGTCGACCATCCAGGCCCCCTCCGGGAACGAGCCGTCGTCCTCGGACACCGCGTCGGTGAGCCACCGGACCCGGCCCCCGTCGGCCAGAACCCGGTTCACGACCACCACGGCGTCGTTCACGCGCACGTCCATGAGCCAGGCGGCCGCGTCGGCCGGACCCGACAGCTCACCGGCCGGCGGGTCCAGGGTCATCTCGGTGACGTCGGCGAACGGACCGTCGAAGCCGTCCACGATCCGGTCGAAGTCGACGTCCATCTGGAACGCGAGCGTCCACCCCGTGAGGTCGTACGGCGGGATGGGAGGCCCGCCGGGGTAGGCGAAGTCGTCGGGATGGTCCTGGGGCTCGAACATGTCGAGCACGTGGGGCGCGAACGCCTGGTCCGTCTTGACGACGAACGAGCCCGACGGGTAGCGCGTCCCCCCGACCGAGAAGCCGGACGTCGCCCGCTCGACCTCGATCCCGTTCTTCAGCAGCGCGTTCACGAACTTGACGGCGGTGTTGAAGTCCGGCTGGTCCGAGGGGATGACGTAGCCCCGGGCCTGACGGTCGTCGGGCCGCCGGAGGAGGCGCTCGAAGTCGTCGCGGTCCCCCCGGCCGTCCACCGCATCCTCGGCGGCGTAGATCTCCCGCGGCAGGTTGTCCCAGGAGTCCCGCTGGCCGGCCTCGATGGCGTCGCGCCCCATCGTCCAGATGTTCAGGAGCAGGAGCTGCCGGTTGCGCGACGCGAAGTCCAGCACCGCCCGGTTGGCGGTCTGGGAGTATTCGATCGACTGCTTGAAGTGCCACTCGCCGGGCTCGACCGGCAGGGGCAGGTCCGAGTTCGTCAGCTGGCGCTCCGGGACGAAGGGGACGGTCATCGGCGTCGGGTTGCCGATGGTCTCGGTCAGCAGCCCGATCATGTTGTGGTAGTACGGCGTGGTCCGGAGACCCCCGTTCCACCAGGTCGAGTAGCTGGCCCCCGAGCGCATCGTGGTGCCGCCCTTCCCCTCCCGTACGAAGCGCCCGTGCATGTGCGACCCGACCTGCTGGAGGCTGGTCAGCATCATCGGGTGGATGTTGTGGTTGGGTGGATCGCGGAACGGGGGCGCGAACATGACGGCGCCGGCCGGGCCCGTCTGGTGGTGATTGTAGATGATCTGGGGATACCATTCCCGGTACGCCACGCGGTTCATGTTCTCCGTCTCGGCCAGCGCCGCGAAGTAGAAATCGCGGTTGTTGTCGTGGCCGGCGTACTTCTCGTAGAGGCGCGGGATGCCGCGGGTGCTCCGGGCCCCGGGGTCGTCCAGCCGCATGTACCAGTTGGCCACGAGGTCGTGGCCGTCCGGATTGGCGTGTACGGCCAGGAGGATCACGTCGTCCAGGAACCGGGTCGTCTCGGCGTCGGTCCGGCTCGTCATGTCGTAGACGAGCTGGATCAGCTGCTGGGCCCCCAGGACCTCGGTCGCGTGAAGCCCCCCGTCGATCCAGACCACCGCCTTCCCCTCCTCGGCCAGCCGTCGGGCTTCGGCTTCGTCCTCGACGTCGCGGGCCCGGGCCAGTCGTCGGCTGATCTCCTTGTAGTGATCCAGCCGCGCGTGGTTCTCGGGCGACGTGATGATCGCCATGACCTGGGGACGCCCCTCCTCCGTGGTCCCGATCGTGTCGAGGACCATGCGATCGGACTCGCCGGCGAGCCGCTGCCAGTAGCCGACCAGCTGCTGGTAGTTCGCCAGCTGGTAGTCGGTCCCGATCTCGAAGCCGAAGAACTCCTCGGGCGACGTCGTCTCGACCCGTCGCTCCTGGGCGGCGGCCGAAGCTGCCAGGCCTCCGAGGGCGAGGGTCATCAGGGCGGTCCCGAGCGCGGTGGCCCGGCGGTGGGTTTTCAGCATTCGGTTCGTCTCCTTCATTCGTCCAGGGCCGTCCTCACGGCCTCGATGAGCTCCCGCACGTCGAACGGCTTGCGCAGGAAGGACTCGTTGGCGGGTCTCGGTCCCGAGCGCAGGGATTCCAGGCTCGTGTAGCCGGACGTGTAGAGGATCTCGACGCCCGGCTGGTGGGCGACGAGGAGGTTGGCCGTCTCGCGCCCCTCCAGGCCGGGCAGCACCAGGTCCATGATCACCAGATCCACCGTTCCGGCCCGTTCGTGAGCTTTTCGAGCCTCGAAAGCGTTCCCCGCCTCGTACACGACGAGTCCTTCCGTCTCCAGGGCCCGCACCACGGTCCGGCGGACCGCCTCGTCGTCGTCCACCACGAGGACGGTCCTCGCGTTCCGCTCGTCCAGGGCAGTATCCTCGAATGCGCCGGGGGGGCTGGAGAACACGATCATCGTAGTGTACCTGATCGCTTCGCCTGGGCCAAGCGGCGTCCAGCTGCCGAACGCCGGCGGCGACGAGAACGCGAGCCGGCGGCCCGAGGGTCCGGTCATTCCGGGACGTGCCGGGCATCCGAGGGGTGCCAGCGCGGGAAGATGGAACGTCAGGATGATTGACACATATCAAGCTACCTGTAGACTCAGACGGCAGCAGGTCCTTCCGAACCGACAGAAAAAGGGACGTTAGTGGGTAAGCACGAATACACGAAATTCGATCGCGCACGGGACGAGATGATGAGCCACGTCATCCGCTGCGACGTCCTCGACGCGGAGATGGAGCACCGTACCGAGTGGCTCGAAGAGACCATGCAGTACATGGCGGAGCGCTACCCCATGCTCTCCGACCTGGAGCTGACGAAGCTCGAGATGATCGGCAAGCAGTTCATCAAGCCGCCCATCCCCCACGGGCGCGGCAACACCGCCCGGACCCGGGACCAGAACCTGGACGAGCTGGTCGAGGACGAGCTCAGCGGCGAGGCCGAGTCGGCCGAGTCCGTGGAGACGACCGAGGAGACTCCGGGCGAGGCCCCCGCGCCGGCGGGGGAGCGCGAGGAGGAGGCGGGCGAGAGCGAGCTGGTCGTGGCCTGATCGCCGGCTCCTCGAAGAATCCGCACGGGCCCACGCCCGTGCTCGGAG
>JASFUL010000127.1:0-11360 GCA_050050315.1 Gemmatimonadota bacterium | reverse complement strand
GTGACCGACACGCTGCCGCCGACGGGCGTCGCCGTCGACTCGGCGAGCGCCGACGAGACCGTGTCGGCCGGGGTGGTGAGCTGGCCGGCGATCCCGACGCTGGCGTCGGGGGCGGACACGACGTTCACGGTCTACGTGACGGTGGACCCCGCCGCCACCGGTCCGCTCCGCAACGCCGCCGCGGCCGTCTCACCCGTGGCCGATCCGACGGCCGGCGACGCCACGGACGCCGTCACGACGACGGTCACCTCGTCGGCCGATCTGCGGGTCGAGAAGGTGGTGCCCGCTACGGCCACCGTCGGCGAGCAGATCGTCGACACGGTGGTCGTCACGAACGACGGTCCGAGCGAGGCGGCCGCCGTCCTGGTGAGGGACTCGCTCCCCGACGGGGTGGACTTCGTCGGCGCGAGCAACGGGGGCAGCTACGACGGTGCCACCCGGACGGTGTCCTGGCCCACGATGGGCGCCCTCGCCCCGGGCGTCACGCGCCGCCGATCGGTCACCATTCAGGTCACGGCCGTCGGAAGCCCCACGAACCGGGCCAACGTCTCGTCCGACACCCCCGACCCGAACCCCGCCAACGACACGGTCGAGGCCACCACGAGCGTCGCGGAGGCCCCCCAGCCGCCACCGCAGGCGAACCGCCCGGCGACCGTCGCCAGGCTCCTGGCGGCCGACGTCTCCGTGCCGGATCCGGGTCCCGGAGCGGCGAGCTACGGCGCTCGAGGGAGCGGGATCATCACGGCCCCCACAGGACCCGCCGCCGCGGCCCACGGTAGTACGAGGTACGCATCCACGGGGGACCCCATGACGGACGGCCACCAGGACAAGGACCAGAAGCGGCAGGTGCATCGCCCTTCGGAGGGCGAGGTGCCGCTGGTCTACTGGGAGGAACCCTCGCTCCTCCGCCGCGTGGCCGACCGCCTGCGGGGGGTCGTGGGAGCGGAGGAGGCCGAGACGGACGGGCCCGGGCCGGTCGTCTCCGACGCCGAGGGGAGCGCGGCCACCGCGCCGCCGGACGCGGGGCATCGCCGTGCGTCCGAGAGCCCGGTCACCCGCCCCGAGGACGCTCCCCCCCCGGGCGACGACACGCCCCTCGAGACGGAGCGCTCCACGCTCCAGATGCTCCCCGGGCGGCTCGAGCCCGTCGACCCCGACGTCGTGCGTCAGGAGATCCACTTCCTCAACACGCCGCGCCCGGACCGGGGCGTCACCCTCGGCTGGGACCCGGGGCGTCCGCCGTACCACGTGATGCTCGACCACCCTTCGGTCGAGCCCATGCACGCCCGCATGCGTTTCCAGGACGGGGCCTGGTGGATCGAAGCCCTGAGCCGACGGACCCCGGTGGTCGTGAACGGCGAGCGCGTCTCCGTGGGCGACGAGGCCCGTCCGCTGCGGAATCGCGATCGCATCCGTCTGGGTGAGGCGGAGTTCGTCTTCCGGATCCCATGACGCGCGAGCCCGATCCGCTCCGCGAGGCCCTGGAGAGCCTCGGCGCGGGATACGAGCTCGTGGGCGAGCTGGGGCGGGGCGCCACGGCCGTGGTGTACCTCGTGCGCGACCACAACCTGGACCGCCACCTGGCCCTGAAGGTCATCCGGTCCTCCTTCATCCACGACGACGAGGCCCTGGCGCGCCTCCAACGGGAGGCACGGCTCGTGGCCGGCCTCCACCATCCCAACATCGTCCAGCTCTACGGGACCCGGCGCCTCCCGGAAGGGAGCCTGGTGCTCGTCATGGAGCACGTGCCGGGCTGGAACCTCCGGGAGCTCATCCGCGTCGAAGGGGCCATGACCCCGGAGCGCTCGGTGGCGATCCTGAAGGACGTGGCGTCGGCGCTGGCCTATTCGCATCGACGCAAGATCGTCCACCGGGACGTGAAGCCGGAGAACATCTACGTGGACGCCGAGCTGGGGACGGCCCGGCTCGCGGACTTCGGCGTGGCCCGGCCGTGGGACCAGGACGTGCGCCTCACCCTGCCGGGAGCCTCCCTCGGCACGCCCGCCTACATGTCGCCGGAGCAGGTGGACGCGGGCGAGGTGGACGGGCGTAGCGACCTCTACGGCCTCGGCCTGGTCGGCTACGAAATGCTCGCGGGCGAGCACCCGTGGCAGGGAGACAATCTCTACAGCCTGATCTTCAAGCAGAAGAACGAACGGCTGCCCCCCCTGACCCGGTTCCGCCGGGACGTTCCCGCCTCCCTGGTCGCCGTCCTCGACAAGGCCCTCGAGAAGGACCCCGGAGACCGGTGGGAGTCGGCGGAGGCGATGCTCGACGCGCTCACGCAGGTGGAGGCCGGTGATCCGCTGGCTCCCCCGCCGGGAGAGGAGGGGGAGCCCGCCTCCCCGACGCCCGGCGGGGCGGTCGCCGAGCCCCACGCGCCTCCGGCGTTCGGCCCCGGCTCTCGATTCCCGGGTCCCGGCGCTTCGACCCCGACGGCGCGACCTCCGGCGGCCGACTCATCCTCCTCGCCGCCGGAGCGGACGGTCCCCGTCCCCGAGGCCGCGGGCGGGGAAGCCACCATCAACGTCCCGGCCCCCGTGCCGGACGACACCGGACCCGGCGAGGTGCTCGTCCCCCACCGGAGCCGACGCCGCAGGCGGATCGTCGTCTCCGTCCTCGCCCTGATCGGGGTCGCCTTGGTCGCCTCGATGGCGATCCCGGAGAACGGGATGCTCCGCCCGTGGATCCAGCGCGCGGGCGCGCTCCTCGAGGCCGCCGCGCCCGCTCCGGGCGACGCCGCGTCCGGAGCGCCCGGACGCCAGGCGACCACGGCAGGGACCGACGAGACGACGCCGGCCGCCGACGGGGGAGGGGCCGCGGAGACCGACGAGCCCGCATTCCGTCCGGACTCGGCCCCGCCTCTCGCCGTCGGGATGGGAGCCGCCTCGCACATGCTGGTCCCGGTGGGTGGGACGACCCGGAGCGGATGGGTCGGGCGCTCCCTCGAGGACCCGTTGTCCGTCAGGGTCCTGGACTCGGATCAGCGTCCGGTGGCCGGGGTGCGCGTCCGCTTCGTGGTGGAGGAGGGGAACGCGACGCCGGAAGCCTCCGAGAGCACCACCGATTCCCTCGGGCTGGCCCAGGGTGGATCGTTGCTTCTCGCGGCCGCCGGGAGGATCCTGGTGCAGGCCTATCTGCTCGACCAGGGGGACGGGCCGGCGGGTCCTCCCCCGGTGCTCTTCCGTGCCACGGCCCGACCCTTGCCCAGGGTCGCGGCCTCCGACGGGAGCGGCCAGTCCGCGATCGTGGGAGAGGGGCTGCCTTCCCCCGTCGCCGTGCGGGTGGAGGACTCCCGCGGCGACGGCGTGCCGGACGCCGAGGTCGTATTCGAGGTCCTCGACGGAGGCGGACGGATCGCGCCGACGAGGGCGCGGACGGACGAGGCCGGGTGGGCCGTGGCCACCTGGCTCCTCGGTCCCGAGGAGGGGGTGCAGATCGCCTCGGCCTCGATTCCCCTCGCCCGGGACACGACGGTTCTCTTCGAAGCGACCGCGGAGCCCGCGCCGGTGGTCGAGGACCTGCCCGCGGAGGAAGACGCCCCATCCGACCCGGACACGCCCCTCGACACGGTCCCGGAGGTCGAGGCGGAGCCGGTGCCGCCCCCCGTTCGGGTGAACAGGACCGCGTTCGCCGTCGGCGGAACGCACGTCTGCCGCACGGCCGGGGAAGGCGCGGTGTGCCGGGGCGCTCTCGGGGGCGCCGGCGTGGACGGGGTCGACTTCGTCGCGGTGGAGGCGGGGGTCGGTCACGCCTGCGCCCTGGACGCGTCCGGTGCCGCCTGGTGCTGGGGAGTGAACGGGAGTGGCCAGCTCGGCGACGGAAGTCGGACCGATCGGACGACGGGCGTGCGGGTGACGGGTGAGGTGCCCTTCTCGACGCTGGCGCTGGGGCTCGGACACACCTGTGCCCTCGACGGGTGGGGACACCCCCACTGCTGGGGCCGGAACCTGAACGGCCAGCTCGGCGACGGCGGCCGCGACGACCGGGCCGTTCCGCGACCCGTGACGGGCGACGTGACGCTCTCGAGCCTGGTCGCCGGGTGGAATCACACGTGCGGCCTGGACGCGGGGGGACGAGCCTGGTGCTGGGGGCTGAACGCCGCGGGGCAGCTGGGCGACGGGTCCAGGGTGGACCGGGTCGACCCCACGCAGGTGGCCGGCGGTCGGACCTTCCGTGCCCTGGCGGCCGGGAGCGTCCACACGTGCGGTCTGACGGCCGACGGCGTGCTGTGCTGGGGTGGAAACTCCGCCGGCCAGCTCGGCGACGGGACCGACACCGGGCGCGATCGACCCACGTCCGTCGAGGGCCTGCCGGGCGCTCCGGCCGCGCTGGCCGCGGGCGCCGTCCACACGTGCGCCCTGCTCGAGGACGGGTCTCTCTGGTGCTGGGGTCAGAACGTGCACGGGCAGCTGGGGGACGGAACCACCAGGAGCCGATCCTCGCCGGTCCAGGTACCGGAGCACGTGTTCGCGTCGGTGGAGGCCGGTGGAGGTACGACGTGCGCCCGTACCCGGGACGGCACCCGCCTGTGCTGGGGTCTGAACCAGAGCGGACAGCTCGGAGACGGAACACTCACGAACCGCTCGACGCCCACGCCCTCGGGGGGCGGAGCGCCCGCGGGAGCAGAAGGAGGGAGACGATGAGGTGGATCGTGTGGGGGGTGGGGGTACTCGTGGTCGCGGCGGTGGGCGTGTGGGCCGTCGGAACGACTCTGCCCGTCGCGCACTCGGCGACGGTCGCGCGACGGGTGGTCGGCACGCCGGCCGAGGTGTGGGAGGTCCTGACCACCCCGGAAGGGTTCGCCGGCTGGAGACCGGGGGTGCGATCGGTGGAGCGACTCCCGGACCGGGAAGGGCTTCCGGTGTGGAAGGAGGTGTCCCGAACGGGGAGCCTGACCCTCGAGGTGGTCGAATGGGAGCCACCCGACCGCCTCGTCACGCGGATCGCCGACGACGACCTCCCCTTCGGCGGCACGTGGACCTACCGGCTGGAGCCGGAGGGCGACAGCACGCGCGTCACCGTGACGGAGAACGGCGAGATCTACAACCCGTTCTTCCGTTTCGTCAGTCGCTTCATTCTCGGGTACGACGCGACGATGCGCACCTACGTGGACGGCCTGGAGACGCGGATGGCCGCCGGCGCCGCGGACCCTTGAGCGCCGGCTATTCGGGGACGCCCCTCGCCCGCAAGCTCGGGATCCGGGAGGGCCATCGGGTCGCCACCCTCAACGCCCCGGACCACTTCTCCGGACTCCTCGGCGAACTGCCCGACGGGGTCGAGCTCGCCGCCGCTCCGCGGCGCGACGACGAGATCGGTGAAGAGGTCCGCTCCCGGGACGTCGTGGTCCTCTTCGCGCCGGACCGGGGCGCGCTCCTCGGCCACCTCCCGGCGGCGTGCCGGCTGCTCTCGTGGGACGGGGGACTCTGGGTGGCATGGCCCAAGCGGAGCTCTCCGCTGGCGGCGGACCTCGCCCGCGAAGGCGTCCGGCGAGCCGGGCTCGACCGGGGTCTGGTCGACAACAAGGTGTGCGCGGTGGACGCGGACTGGTCGGCGCTTCGGTTCGTCCATCGGCTCGAGGATCGTCCCTGACCGGGCCCATCCGCCCGTTCCAACAAACGCCCTCTCCGCAGCATCCCACTCCATGGACCGACGAGACGACGTCCGGGAGCCGGACGGCACGAAACGGAAGCCCCCTCCGAGGGGCGCGCTCATGGGAAGTCTCCCCTTGCGAGGACGGGAATACGCACAGCGCCCCGACGAGGGTCTGGTGCGGGAGTGGGTGCGGCGGAGCCTGGAGGGCGACGCCGAGGCGTTCGAGCAGCTCTACCGGACGCACGTGGGTCGGGTGCACGCGCTCTGTCTGCGCATGACGGGGGATCAGCTGGAGGCCGAGGAGCGGACGCAGGACGTGTTCGTACGAGCCTGGGAGAAGCTCGGCTCGTTCAGGATGGAGAGCCGCTTCTCGACGTGGCTGCACCGGCTGACCGTGAACCTGGTCCTGCAGACCCGGCGGTCCAAGGGGCGTCGGAGGGACCGCTTCGAGGAGGTGCCGGACCTCGAGCGCTTCGACCGGGCCGCCACCGCGGCGATGCCCGGGACGAGGCTGGATCTCGAGCGGGCGATCCAGACGCTCCCGGAGGGGGCGAAGCGGGTCTTCCTGCTCCGGGACATCCAGGGATTCAAATACAAGGAGATCGCCGAGATGGTCGGCGTGAGCCTGGGGACCGTGAAGGCCCAGATCCACCGGGCGCGCGGCCTCGTGCAGGAGGCACTCGAACGATGAGCGCACGGCAGGGACACCTCGGAGACACCCGCATCCACGACCTGATCGACGGCGACCTCGACGGCGTCGAGGAGCGGGCGGCCCGGACCCACCTCGCCCGGTGCGAGGCGTGCGCCCGCCGGGTGGCGACGGTGGAAGCCCTCCTGAACGCGGTCCATGCCCTGCCGGCCGAGGCCATGCCCTCCCGGGATCTGTGGCCGGGGATCGAGGAACGCATCCGGGGTGGGGCGTCGGTGATCCCCTTCCCGGGTCCCGGGGGTCGGGAGGACGCGGTCGCCGAAGGACCTGCGACGGCCGGTGGATCGACCGGCGGTCGGCCCGCGTCCGACGGTCCCGTCCCGGTCGGCCGGCGGCGGGTCACCGTGTCGCTTCCCCTGTTGTGGGCCGCGGGGATCGCGGTGTCCCTCGTGTCGGGAGGCGCGGTCTGGGTCGCGCTCGGCGGCGAGTCACCGCGCGTGGCGGCGGGTCCCGACGGGCGATCGCCGGCGACCGGAGTGAGCCGCGTCGGGGCCCCCGACCGGGTTCCCACGACCCGGATCCGGTCGGCGAGCACCGCCTACGCGGAGGCGACGGCCGAGCTCGAGGCGATTCTCGAGTCGGGCCGAGCCCTCCTGGACGAGGAGACGCTCAGAACGGTCGAGGAGAGCCTGGCCACGATCGACCGGGCCATCGCGGAGGCCGAGGAGGCGCTCGCCCGGGACCCCGGCAGCGAGCTGCTCCATCGACTCCTGCTGCAGCATGAGCGGACGCGCCTGCGCATCCTGCGTCAGGCCACGAACGGGTTGTCCGCCGCGACGTGAGCCGGGGCGGACGGGACCCGCGGAGAGAACCACGGCGGTGGCCGACGGCGGCCCCGAGACGATAGCGACGAGGAGGAACGAGATGAGCACGGCACTGACACTGGCCCTGGCGGCCCTCACCCTGGCCCAGCCGCAGACCGACACGGTCATCCCGCTGGAGGGGGCCGAGCGGCTGTCGGTCGAGGCGCCGGGTGGATCCATCACCGTGACCACCTGGACGCGGCAGGAGGTGCGCATCGTCGCCGAGCACTCCTCCCGCACGTACATCGACATCGACCACCGGGGGTCGACCATCGACGTCGATGCCGAGGCGAGGCGGGGCCCGGCCACCATCGTCGACTACCAGATCACCGTCCCGGCCGGCCTCGACCTGGAGCTCGAGGGCTTCTACACGAACATCACCGTGGAGGGGGCCGACGGCGACGTCGAGGCCGAGACCAACCAGGGGGACATCCGGATCGTCGGCGGTCGCGGGTCCATCGAGGCTAGCACCGTGTCGGGCTCCGTGGTGGTGGAGGGAGCGGAAGGGACGGTGGACGTCTCCAGCGTCGCGCAGGGAGTCCGGGTCCGGGACGCGTCGGGCGAGGTCTATGCGGAGACGGTGGGAGGGACCATCGCCCTCGAGAACCTGCGCGCCCGTGCCGTGGAGGCCGGCAGCGTCGGGGGACGTATCGAGTTCGACGGTGAGCTCCAGGACGGCGGGCATTACTTCTTCGGATCCCACGGCGGCTCGATCACGGTCCGTGTCCCCCAGGGCGCCGGCGCCACGTTCCACGTCGCGACCGTCCACGGCGGTGTGAGCACCGACCTGCCCGGAGCCCCCGAGCAGTTCGAACGGGGACAGCGTCACAGCTTCACGGTCGGCGGGGGCGGGGCCCTCGTCGAGACCGAGACGTTCAGCGGCCGGATCAACCTCGTCCATCGGTGACCGGGGCACGCGTCCCGGGGCCGCGTGCAACTTTTTGGGCGGCCCGCTCGTCTAGTAACCAGTAACGCCGACGCTACGCCCCACAGCAGGAGCCGACAGGCATGGAGAGCCCTTCCACGCAGGAGCAGCCCCTCATCCACCTTCGTGACCTGAGCAAGGTGTTCTACACGGAGGAGGTGGAGACGCACGCGCTGAGCAACATCAACCTGGACATCCAGAGCGGGGAGTTCGTCTCCATCGCGGGACCGTCGGGGTGCGGAAAGACGACGCTGCTGTCGATCCTGGGGCTGCTGGACAGCCCGACGGCGGGGAAGTACCTGCTGGACGGGGAGCCGGTGGAGAACCTGTCGGCGAGCCAGCGGGCGAAGATCCGGAATCAGGCGATCGGGTTCATCTTCCAGGCGTTCAACCTGATCGGGGACCTGACGGTGTACGAGAACGTGGAGCTTCCGCTGACGTACCGCGGGATGGGGGGAAGCGAGCGGAAGGAGCGTGTGCAGGTGGCGCTGGAGCGGGTGGGGATGGCGCACCGGATGCAGCACTATCCGTCGCAGCTTTCGGGGGGTCAGCAGCAGCGTGTGGCGGTGGCCCGGGCGATCGTGGGCAAGCCGCTGATCCTGCTGGCGGACGAGCCGACGGGAAACCTGGACTCGAAGAACGGGAACGCGGTGATGGCGCTGCTGCGTGAGCTCCACGAGGAAGGGGCGACGATCTGCATGGTGACGCACGATCCCCGGTACGCGCACGTGGCGGAGCGGACGGTGCACCTGTTCGACGGCCAGGTGGTGAGCGAGGACGACGCGAAGCGGGCGCACGAGCTGGAAGAGGCCGGCTTCGACATGTAGTTCGCGGGGAGCGGACGCTCCCCCGTTGGTGGTGGGGTGGGGGGCGCCCAGGGTGGCGGCGGATGAAAGGGAAGGGAGAGGCGCCGCGTAGGAGGTAGGTGCAGGACGGGATGGGACGGGAGGATGTGGGGACGGCGGAGGGGGTCCGGCTTCGGTCGGCCCCCTCCGTGTCGTTGCGGGGACCTGTCCTGGGCGGTGCCGCGGACCCGCGGCGACGTTCGCGTGCCAGGCCTCGAGCTGCGTGGGATGAGTTCTCCCGCGCGCGCCTGTGTCAGACGCCGCTGCGCTCGTCCGCGCAGCTGTGCCCTACCGGCCCCCCACTGGCGGCACCGCCTCCATCAGCATCTCCAGCCCCCGCTCCAGCGCCCGGCGTCCCTCCCGTGAGCCCTTGTACTTGCCGAGGCGCGCCACCACCAGGTCTCGGCTCGGGATCACGATCGTGTACTGGCCGCCGGCCCCGGCCATGTAGAACGCGTCGGTGGGGACGGGGAAGGACTCCTCGAGGTTCAGCCACAGGAACGAGCCGCCGTAGACGCGGCGCCCGTCGGCCTCCCACGCGGGGGCCAGGGTGCGCGCGTACTCGCTGTAGCCCTCCGGGAGGATGCGCTCGCCCATCCACACACCGTCCCTCAGCCACAGGTTGCCCAGCCGCGCCCAGTCGCGGCCGGACATGAACTCGTAGCCCTGGGTCAGGAAGTTGCCCTGGGGGTCCGTCTCGAGCACGGCCGAGCGGATGCCGATGCGGTCGAAGAGGGCGCGCTGCGGGAAGGCGTGGTAGTCCTCCCCGCGGCCCTCGACGGCCAGACGGATGAGGTAGTTCGTGAGCGCGGGGTCGCTGTTCCGGTAGCGGCCCACCGTGTTGGGCGGCCACTGCTGGCCCCGGGTGGCGGCCCACCGGAACGCGTCCGGCCCGGTGTAGAGGTACAGGTGGTCGGGGTAGCCCATCTCCGGGTCGTAGTCCGGGTCCTGGGGCGCCCGGATCCTGAGCCCGCTCGACATGCGCATGATGTCGCCGATGCGGATCTCCCGCCGGGGATCGTCCTCCCGCTCCTGCCACTCGGGGACGGGGGCCGGCTGCCACAGCTCGTAGGCGCCCTGCTCGATCAGGACCCCCATGAGCGTACCCGTGAGGCTCTTGCCCATGGACCAGCTCTCCAGGGGGGTGTGGCGGTCGATCCCCTCCCCGTAGCGCTCCCCGAGGACCCGGTCGCCGCGGGTGACCACCACGGCCTCGGTCATGGCGGCGGGCGGTCCCAGGATGGCGTCCAGCGCCTCCGCCACCGCCGCCGAGTCGACGTCCGCGGGCCACGGCGCACCGGACGGGGCGTCGCCCATGGGCCACGGCGTGGTGGCCGCCTCCGGGAGCTGGGGGCGCACCACCAGGGGCGTGAAGTGGACCGAGTCCTCGCCCACCGACCGGGCCACGCACCCCTGGCTTCCGTAGCGCTTCGCCGTGCGCACCACGCCCGACGGCAGGGTGAGCCGGACGGTCTGCGTCTCCATGTCCACCACCGTGTCCACGACCTGGGCGCGCTCCTCGTAGGGGGCGGTGAAGTAGCCCACGTTCTCGGCGGCGTCCGCGGGGTCCAGCCCGGTGACGAAGACGCCGGAGCAGAGCGTCTTGGCGAAGCCGCCGGTGTGGTGGACGAGGGCCTCGCCCGGGATCGGCTCCCACTCCCCGGGCAGCTCCAGGGAGTCCGCCCGGGCCAGGAGTCGGGCGCGGGCCGGGTCGTCGCCGGCGGCCGCCGCGTCGGCCCCGGGGGCATCGTCGGCCGGACCGCAGGCGAGGGTGAGGAGGAGGGGGAGCGCGAGGGCGCCGAGACGGGGGAGCCGTACCATGGGGCCTCTCCACGTGGCCGCCTCCGGGCGTGGGCGACCGGGCGTCGTCGCCGGAGGCTGGGAACGGGTGTGGCTGCCTGACGATCATGGGCCGCGCCGTCGAGCCGACGCAACCCCGCGGCGGCCCGGTCCGAGAGCGACGCAGGGCCGCCCCGGCCGCCCGGTGGGTGTGCCGGACTTGCCCGCTGGCGAGACGGGGCGAAGGTTGTCCCGGTCCGCCCCCGCATCGTCCCCCCTCCGGTCGCCGTCGTGACCCCGACGCTCCTCCTCCGTCCCCTCGAGCACGGTCCCCGGCCGGCCGTCGTGGCCCCCGAGGGACTCTTCACCTACGCCGACCTCGCGGCGGCGTCGGCCGCCGTGGCGGCGCGGTTGCTCCACGGTCGTGAGGACATGGGCGAGGCCCGCGTCTGCTTCCTGGTCCCGGCGGGGTGGCAGTGGGTGACCACGGCGTTCGGCGTCTGGCGGGCCGGTGGTCTGGCGGTGCCCCTGGCCGTCTCGCACCCGACCGCCGAGCTGGCCCGCGTGCTGGACGACGCCGACCCGGAGCGGGTCGTGGCCCACCCGGCGCTGGCCGACCGCGTGGCGGCCGAGGCCGCCGCCCGGGGCGTCCCGGTGACGCCGCCGGGGGAGCTGACGAAGCCCGGTGGCGGCGCCGCGAGCGT